>CAYVRR010000008.1:0-53845 GCA_964453215.1 uncultured Spirochaetaceae bacterium
AAGATTATTTAATTTTCATAAAATAAGAAATTTCTTGTATACTATTATGATCTTGTTGGTATTCTGTCTCTATGCTAACATTTTCTTCTTCTTCGGCAGGCCCTTCTAAATCCCCAAATATACCTATTTGGAATAAAAACACTAGTATAATTGCTACTGGTGCAATAAATTTGATTACAAAGGTATAGGCCTTTAGAAATCCTACTTTTAGTGAACCATCATTGGTAAGTTGCTTTTGTATAATCCTCTTATCCAAGGCCCAACCCACAAAAATTACACTTATTAGAGCTGCAGTTGTAAGAAAATAATTAGCTGTCGTATTATCTATAAAGTCAAATATATTATCTCCAAATAATACTATGTGTGATAATATTCCGTTAGATAAAGATGCAACTATACCTATTAAAGTAATAGCAGAAGTCGCTACAAGTGTGGCCTTTTTCCTAGTCATCCTAACACTATCAACTAAATAGGCTACAACAACCTCTAGTAAAGAAATTGTACTTGTAATAGCTGCTAAAAATAATAGTACAAAGAAGGCTATCCCAAAGTAATATCCACCAGGCATTTGAGGGAATACATTTGGAAGAGACATAAATACTAGACCTGCTCCTGAGCTAGGGTCTACATTAAAAGCAAATACTGCTGGAAAAATAGCAAGTCCTGCTAAAAGGGCTATTAGAGTATCCGCAATGGATACATTAAGTGCCATCTTACCTAGGTTCTCGTTTTTATCAATGTATGAACCGTAGGTAATCATAATACCCATACCCAAGCTGAGGGAGAAAAATGCGTGCCCTAGTGCTGCAAGCACAACCCTTCCATTTATCTCTGAAAAATCTGGCTGGAATAAAAATTTAATCCCTTCCATGCCACCTGGTAGGGTAACAGCTCTGATGTCTAGTATAATAATTATTACTAATAATAAGGGTACCATAATTTTTGCAAATCTTTCGATACCTTCTTCAATTCCTGTAGAAACTATAAGTGCAGTTAGAGCCATTACTACCACCTGCCAAATTATGGGCTTAACTGGACTGGAGATAAAATCCACAAACATATTTGTAATTTGTTCTCCTGTCTGGCCTGCAAAGCTATTAGTTGCTGCCTTTATTACATATTCTAATGTCCATCCTGCAACAACTCCGTAAAATGATAGTATAAAAAATGCCGCTAAAACTCCCAAGGTTCCCGATATAAACCATGGCTTGCCTGGTGCTAGCTTTTTAAATGAATCTATGGCATCGCTCTCTCCTTCCCTACCTATGACAAACTCTGTCAGCATAAGCGGAAGACCTATTATAGCTACAATTGCTAAATAGATAATTAAAAAAGCTCCCCCTCCATACTTGCCTGTAATATATGGAAATCGCCATATGTTACCTAGTCCAATAGCAGAACCTATAGCTGCTGCTAGTAGACCAAAACTTGATTTAAAACCACTTCTTTTCTCCATAAGGTCCCTCCTTGATTGTATTTTTACTATATATTAAATTAAAATAGTAAACCTTTTAGTAAAACAAAACTACTTGGATTCCTTGTAAGTTCAAAATAAAAACCAACTGATAAATCACATATGTCATCCTAAGCACTATTTAAAATATAATTATAAAATGATTAAAGTGTCAAAAGATATAAAATGATTCTTACAACACTATATACAATATAGATACATATATATTTTTAGTAATAAAATAAGACTTTATTGTAAAAACATTGTAGATAAACTCTTGACATAAGACATGAAGTGTGTATAGTATATGTGTAAGATTACAACATGAGGAGAGTAGTTTCATGAAAAAGGTAAAAAGAATTCTAGGTATTCTAGTAATTTCAATGTTACTCCTTACACCTGCCTTTGCAGTAACTGAATTTGGAGATCTTACAATAACTACATATGTAGGTGAAAATTTAGAAAATAGTGGAATCAGAATTACAACAGATGCTACACCAATTACTCCATCTAATTTTGATAGTAAGTTTTTCGCAGCCCAAAGCGCTATTACTATAGGTAACACAACACTCGATAACTCAATTAATAATGTTTCAGGTAATTTTTCAGTGTTGGTAAGAAGGTTAAGCGCAAGTAGTATGAAAGTTGAAGTCATAGCAGACCCATTGACAAATGGAACCCACTTTTTATCATACAAGTTAACTTCATCAGTTCAGTTTGATAGTGGAAACGGGTATGATGTATTAGTTACTAACACACAACAATCTGGGAAAAAGTATTCAATAGCACAATCATCTGGAAATATTATTAAGCATCAAAACTTATTTACATATAATATTCCAGCAAATATGAATGCCCCTGTAGGAAATTACATGGCAACGGTACAATTTAAATTTACATCTAATTAGTACTAGGCGCTTAGTATTAATGTAACCCCACAGGTTTTACTACTTGTGGGGTGTATTTGTTTTTTAATGTAACCACACCTACATATATGTAGGAAATGTAGTATTTTTATCATAGTATCCTATTTACTATTATCTTAAGCTCCTTCATAGAGTATGTAGGTACCTATTTCTTAAACACATCTTTATTGTTGATTCGGAAAATAAACTCTATACTATTGCAGTAGTAAGTAGAACAATGTATGAGGAGTTTATCATGAACAAGACAAAAGGTAGTGGAGTGAAAGGATTACTCTTTATTACAAGTGGGTATCTTATATGGGGGCTTCTTCCCCTCTATTGGAAGTTTTTGTCTCATGTTTCTTCTCTCGAAATATTACTTCACAGAGTGTTATGGACAGCTCTTATCTGTGTTATCTATTTTGTTGGTCGTAAAAGAAATCCTTATTCCTTTTTTAAACAAACCATCATGAGTAAGCCAAATTGGCTTATTATACTTAGTGCTCTTTTATTAAGCATAAACTGGCTCTCATATATTTATGCTGTGAATGCAAATCAACTTCTTAGCGCAAGTATGGGGTATTTTATCTCCCCTATTTTAATTGTTCTCTTTGGCCTCGTGCTGTTTAAGGAGAAGATGAATATATTACAAATAGTTGCCCTTGCTTTGTGCACAATAGCCGTAATATACAAAACAGTTAAAGTGGGAACTATCCCCTACCTCTCTATTGTGATAGGACTCTCCTTCTCCTTGTATACGGTGTGTAAGAAAATAATTAATTTAGATGGAATTCAATCTCTTTTTATAGATACATTCCTCCTTTCTCCTATAGTAACTATAGCAATTATTTCAATGGCCTTAAGGGGCTCATCTTCATTTACCCAAGTTAGTATTTCAACCGATATTCTTCTTATAGGGGGAGGCATTGCAACCTTTGTTCCACTCTCTCTTTATATTAGTGGATCTCTTATTACAAGTACAAAAAGTGTTGGATTTTTACAGTTTATCACTCCAATAATGGCATTCTTATTAGGCGTTTTTGTTTTTAAAGAATCTTTTAAAAGTAGTGACGCCATCACATTTTCACTCATTCTTATCGGGGTTATTCTTTATCTTTTCTCATTAAAAAGAACTCGAGCTTAAAAAAATGAATAGATGATGTGAAAGTGGGCAAAACTACTATGTGTGTCGGAGCGAGATGAGTTTATTAAAGATTAGTCAAATATTGGCAATAATAGTATTATTTGTTGAGAAGTTAACAAATGTTAACTTAAGTCATTGTTAGGAATTAGTATAAAAATCTATATAGATGATTTTTATAACCATGTGAATATGCTTGCTTAGAGTGAGTATTATGTAGTAGGTTGTATGTCATAGGAGGGGTTTAAGTGACTACAATCCCAAGCCTTTGGACGTTTATTGTCTCTTCCATGATTATGATGGCTCTTTGGCTCTATAGCTTTCAGTATCTAAAACAAGCAATAGGGAAAGCATTTTTTCTTCTCATCTTAACAACTTTAGTATGGTCACTTTTATATATTGGAGAATTAGTGAGTGACAATTTTACACTAAAATTCTTATTTGCTCGCCTTCAATACATTGGAATAAATACGCTCCCCCTTGCTTGGCTATTGTTAGCTTGTGTACACACTAAAACTAAGCTACCTAAAATAGTGTGGGCTTCCTTTATTGGTGTGTGGTTTATTCTCTTTTTCATTATTTTCTTTATTCCGTATCCTAACCTCTTTTGGGGTAATGTTACTTCTCACCTCGTGCCAGGTGGTGCGGGTGCAACTGTGTTAGATTATGATTATGGGCTTTTGTTTTTTATCTTACTTGTCCCATATCTTTATATTGTCCTCTCCCTCGCTCTCATTATTATGATAAGGGGGATGTCCAGGGGGCACAATTTTCATCGTAAACAACTTATTTTAGTCATAATTGGAACCTTAATTCCAGCAATTATTAATCTTTTGTATGTATTAGATATTACACCAATCCATCATATGAACTTTGCTACTGCAGGCATGAGTATAAGTGGTCTATTGGTCGGATATGCCCTCTTTAGATATAGATTTTTAGCAGTCTCTCCAATAGCACGAGACCTTATAATAGACACAATGTTAGATGGTGTTATTGTTGTAGATACCAAGTTAAATGTATTAGATGTAAACAGAGCAGCAAGAGATGTATTTAAAATCTCCCGCATTGGTCTTGGAACTACCTTGATGAATATTATCCCACCCCAAATGTTTGAGGATGTACGACTTCTTTTAGAGAGGGAACATACAGGACATGAACTCATTAGCTATAAAGAGATGGTATATGATGTTCATGTTTCATTATTGTTAAGTGTGGGAAGGGCTCACCAAGGGTTTCTTATTATGTTCCATGATGTGAGTGAAAGGGAAAAACTACATCATCAAGTTCGTTTAAGTGCAACTTTGGATCCATTAACGCAGATTCTAAACAGAAAAGCACTTTTTGATGAAATAGAGTTTGAACGAAATAAGGTAGAAAAACAAAATACATGCCTCTCTATTATCATGATAGATATTGACCACTTCAAAGCTATAAATGATACCTATGGGCATGAAGGGGGAGATAGGGCGATTGAGAAGTTTGTAGAAGTAATCAATCAAATACTAGGGTACAACCATATATTTGGACGCTACGGCGGAGATGAGTTTGTAGTTGCCCTTGTAGATACCCCTTTTGAAAAGACATTAGAAATTGCCCGTTTAATCCATTCAATTCTCACAAGGACTCTCATTATCTCAACAAAAGCCTCCTTTTTAATTCAACTCTCTTTAGGAGTGGTAACTGTTGGAGGCGTGGGTAATTTCCCTGTACCCACTTCAAGTGATGAAATTGTAGCACTTGCAGACTCTGCCCTGTATAAAGCAAAGGAAGGGGGGCGCAATACTGTTGCCTTTGTTCACCCAACATATGGGAAAAAAATAGACCCTCAACATACAGTTAAGGGCCTCGTGTAAAAAGGTATACACTATGCTAAAAGTTTACTCATATCCTCTTTTGCAGTAGAAATTGGGGTGATACCAAAGTTATCTACCAAAATCTTCAACACATTAGGACTTACAAAAGCGGGTAGAGATGGTCCGAGGTGAATATCTTTTACCCCTAAGTGTAGGAGTGTAAGTAAAATACATACAGCCTTTTGCTCATACCATGAAAGAATAAATGAAAGGGGTAACTCATTGACACCTACTTCAAAAGCATTCGCTAAGGCAAGAGCCACTTCTATTGCACCATATGAGTCGTTACACTGACCCATATCTAAGAGCCTTGGAATAGAACCAATATTACCTAACTTCATATCATTAAATCTAAATTTACCACAAGCTAGGGTTAGAATTACTGTATCATCGGGAGATTTTTCAACAAACTCAGTATAGTAGTTTCTACCAACACGAGCTCCATCACATCCACCTACTAAGAAGAAGTGTTTAATATCTCCACTCTTAACTGCATTAATTACATCCCCTGCAACAGAAAGTACTGTAGCTCTACCAAAACCAGTTGTCATGGTATCACCACCATTAATACCGGTCATCTTTTTATCTTCACTGTATCCACCAAGAGAAAGAGCTTTTTCAATTACTGGTGTAAAGTCTTTATCTTCTCCAATGTGAACAAGGCTAGGATATGAGACAACTTCTGTTGTAAAGATTCTATCTTTGTAATTATCTTTTGGTGGCATTAAGCAGTTTGTGGTAAAGAGCACTGCCCCTGGTAGGTCAATAAACTCTTTTTGCTGGTTTTGCCATGCTGTTCCAAAGTTTCCTTTAAGGTGACTAAATGCCCTTAATTTTGGATAGCCATGAGCTGGCAGCATCTCACCGTGGGTATAGATGTTGATCCCTTTTCCTTCAGTTTGAATGAGTAATTGGTACAAATCATAGAGGTCGTGGCCACTAACTACAATGAAAGGTCCTTTTTCAATCATGAGAGGAACTTCTATTGGGGTTGGATCTCCATATGTTTCTGTGTTTGCTTGATCAAGAAGTTTCATACATGCGAGGTTTACTTCACCTGTTTTTAACACGAGGGGTAGTAGCTCATCAACACTCCCATTCTTTCCAATCGCTCTCATTGCACTAAAGAAAAAGTCATTTACTTCTTTATTTTTGTATCCAAGAACCCATGCATGGTACGCATAAGCACCCATTCCTCTTAAGCCTAAAAGGATAAGTGATTTTAAAGAACGAATATCTTCATTATCTTCCCACACCTCTTTCATTGTGTAGATGTTAAGCTTTCCACCATATGAGAGAGTTAGTGCATCAATTCTACTAATGAGATCTTTTAATGTTACATCATAAAAACTCACATTCGTAATTGCAGTAAACATTCCTTCTAACATAATGTGGTAGGTTGAATCAGTTATATCCTTATCCTGTGTTGCAACAGCTAATGCAACAAGTGCACTTGTCATTTCATCTTGTAAGTTTGAGATATCTGCAGTTTTTCCACATACCCCTTTTGTAGTACAAGCTACACCTTTAGCCGTTTGTTCGCATTGGTAGCAAAACATGTCATCCATTGTAAATTCTCCTCATAGTGATAGTTTTATTTCTTTATTGTTGTTTTATGACAAACACTTTTAGTACAGTCGAACCACCATTAGTTAGATGCATCATCGTGTTTGCTGGAATCTTAATAATAGTTCCTTCATTATATGTATGATAATCTTGTTCCCCTAAAGCAACTTTAAGAGTCCCTTTTGCTACAATCATGTGTGCATCATCTGGGGTTGGATGGGGATCTGCACCCTCGTTAACGGCAAGGGTGAGAATGTTTATCCTCACTCCATCTTCAACCACTCGTTCAACCTTTGTAGTATCCCCTGTATGGTATGTATATACTTTCTCTATCATTTCTTTTCTCCTTATCTCTTTTTTCCAGTTATACTCTCTATATTGAGTACAGCCACAGCTGTTTTATCAAATAACGAGTCAATATACTCTTCACCCTCACATTTCCATGAGGGACTATACTTTGTAATAAGCGCTTGTAGTCCAACTCGTCTCTCTTTTTCATCTTCTATAACAGAGATAGTTCCATTTACTATTACTGATTCATACTCTGTAGTAAATTTAGATGGAATAATTTTAGTTTTTCCTACACACACCAATAAAGCTCGAGGATTTTTATTGATAATATCAATCTTGGTGCCCTCAGTTGCTCCATGAAAATAAATCTTATCTCCTTGATATGCATACGAAATAGGTAGTGCATAAGGATTAAGGGTATCACATAGGGAGAGAACTCCCCACTCACATGTTCTTAGAAGTTCGTACGCTGCTTCTTTTTCCATTTCTCTATCTTTTCTTCTCATCATATATTTAGTGTAATTGATATGTACCATATTAAAAAGAGTTATTATGTTGCAAATGCAACATAATAAGGTGATAAACATATTTTTTATAAATTTATGCAACCCTCTAGAAAATATTCACTAAAATATGCATAATTATGCAAATAAACCCTGTACAAAAAAGATAAATGAATATATATACAGATATAGAGAAAAAGAGAGGAGTAAGAGATGATTAATGTTGGAGTTATAGGAGCAACAGGATATGCAGGAGCAGAGTTGATGAGACTCTTACACATGCACCCAATGGTGAAATCAGTAATAGCTTCTTCAGTGAGTTATAAAGGGGAGGCTTTTTCTACTGTCTATCCCACCTTTTATTCAATAAATGATAATCTTTGCATTGATGTTGATATACAAAAACTATCCAAAGAGTGTGATGTTATCTTTTTATCACTCCCTCATGGCCTCTCTAGTAAGATGGTGAGTAAAGAAATATTAGAACATTGTGTTGTGATAGATCTTGGAGCAGATTATAGATTAAAGGATGTTTCAACCTATAGAAGTTGGTACAATACAGAACACTTTAGCATAGATTTATTACCAACAGCAGTGTATGGATTAAGTGAACTCTATAGAGATGAGATAAAGGACACACGCCTTGTAGCAAACCCCGGCTGTTATACCACCTGCTCGATACTCAGCCTCGCTCCGTTAGTAAAAAACCAACTCATTGATGCAAAAAGCATAATTATTGATGCAAAATCTGGTGTAACAGGGGCTGGAAGGAAAGCTCAGTTAGGAACACTTTATGGAGAAGTGAATGAATCTGTTAAAGCCTATAATATTGCTTCTCACAGACACACTCCAGAAATTGAACAAGAACTCTCCCTTCAAGCAACTCATAATAAAGAAATAGATACAATAAAGATCTCATTTACCCCCCACCTTATTCCTATGAATAGGGGAATCTTAACAACAAGTTATGCCACCCTCAAAGAGGGAGTTACAAAAAGAGATGTTGAAGATGCGTATAAGAGAATGTATGGAAATGAGAAGTTTGTTCGGTTAAAATTAGGAAAAGAGCTCCCTGCAACTCATTTTGTGAAGGGATCAAACTATATAGATATGAATTATATAATTGATGAGCGGGTGAACAGAATTATCTCAGTTGGAGCAATAGATAATTTAATGAAAGGAGCTGCCTCTCAGGCAGTACAAAACATGAACATAGTGTTAGGATTTGAAGAGGATGAAGGATTGAAGATGATTCCTTCTTTTCCAATATAAAAGATAGGTGAAGTAGATGAAAAATATAGAGATGGGCATATTAGCCCCTAAAGGATACAAAAGTGGATCTGTGGCAGCAGGTATCAAAAAAAGAAAACTCGATATGACAATCATTATGAGTGAAACTCAAGCAACTGTAGCTGGAGCCTTTACTTCTAATATCGTGAAGGCAGCTCCTGTGGTATACGATGAAAGAATTGTGAAGGGGGGAGAGAGTGTAAGGGCAATTCTCATAAACAGTGGAAATGCGAATGCTTGTACAGGAGCTCAAGGAGATAAAGATGTATTGGTGAGTGCCTCCCTTGTTGCCAGAGAGCTCAATATTGAGCCTACAGAAGTTCTGATGTGTTCAACTGGAGTCATTGGGGTTCCCCTTCCTATGGAGAAGGTGAAAAAAGGGATTTCTCTTTGTGCACAATCTGTAGGAAATACACTTCACCACAGTAAGGAGTGTGCAAAAGCTATATTAACCACAGATACATTTGTAAAAGAAATTGCTGTTGAAATTATTCTCAACGACAAAGTAGTTCGTATTGGAGGAATAGCTAAAGGTTCTGGAATGATTCACCCCAACATGGCAACCATGCTCAGTTTTATCACAACAGATGCAAATGTTGAAAAAGAGTACCTACAAAACCTCCTTGGTAAGAGTATATCGACCTCTTATAACATGATAAGCGTTGATGGAGACACCTCTACAAACGATACAGTCCTTGTTCTTGCTAATGGGCAAAGTGGGGCACCAATTATTGATGCTAATTCTCCCTATAAAGAGGAGTTTGAAAAAGCTTTTACCTACATTCACACTGAACTTGCTAAGATGATTGTAAAAGATGGAGAAGGGGCGAGTAAGTTTATTGAAGTGCTGGTGAAAGGATCACAATCTAAAAAAGATGCCTCTCTTCTAGCTCGCTCAATTATTAGTAGCTCCCTTGTAAAAACAGCCTTCTTTGGCTCTGATGCGAACTGGGGAAGAATATTGTGTGCAATGGGATACAGCACAGCTCACTTTGATCCCCTCACTGTTACGATGAAGTATGCAAGTGATGGGGGTGAAATAGTTGTCATGGAGAGTGGGGAGCCTGTTAAGTTTGATGAATTATTAGCAAAAAAGATCCTTACATTTAATGTAATCTATTTGACAATAGACTTAAAAGGGGGACAAGAGAGTGCAACTGCATGGGGCTGTGACCTCTCTTATGATTACGTGAAGATAAATGGAGATTATAGAAGTTGATGAATAATGCTATTGAAAAAGCGAATGTGCTCATAGAGGCACTGCCATATATACGTAAATTTGCAGGCTCTACCGTTGTTGTAAAATATGGTGGCTCTGCAATGATAGATGATGCGATGAGTCTCTCTGTGATACAAGATATTGTATTAATGAAACGAATTGGATTTAACCCAGTAGTTGTTCACGGTGGTGGAAACGCAATAACCCAGATGTTAGGGCGACTTGGGATGAAGAGCCATTTTGTTGATGGAATGAGGGTGACAGATAGAGAGACTGCTGAAGTTGCAGAGATGATGTTGAGTGGAAATATTGGAAAGAATTTAGTCCAATCATTTCAATCTCAAGGCATTCAAGCTGTGAGCATAAGTGGAAAAGATGGTGATACCCTCATTGCTAAAAAGAAACTGATTGATGGTAAAGATCTTGGCTTTGTTGGGGATATTATTAAAGTAAATACAACGCTCCTTACCTCATTAATGAGTAATGATTTTATACCAGTTGTTGCCCCAATAGGAACTGATTCAAAAAGGAATACATACAATATTAACGCAGATTATGCAGCAAGTGCGATAGCTGGTGCCCTAAAGGCACAAAAGCTTGTATTCCTTACAGATGTGGAAGGGATTATGAAGGATAAAGATGACCCTTCAACTATTATTAGAAGACTCACACTACAAGAGGCAGATGAGTATATTAAAGATGGGACAATTAGTGGTGGAATGATTCCAAAAGCTGAGTGTTGTATGGATGGGATTAATAAAGGAGTGGAGAGTGTTCACATCCTCGATGGAAGGATTGCCCACTCTCTTTTATTAGAAATTTTCACCAATGATGGAATTGGTACAATGATGACAATATGAAATAAGGATAAATACGTGAATACGATCATAGAACAAGGGAACAATTATTTTGTTTCAACCTACGCACAGTTTCCAATTGTGCTCACTGGTGGAAAAGGGGTATATGTAACAGATATAGAGGGGAAAGTGTATCTCGATATGGTTGCAGGAATTGCTGTAAATGCTCTTGGATATCAGGATAAAGAATTTAATGATACTCTTAAAAAAGTGATAGATAATGGACTCCTTCATTGCTCTAACCTCTATTATAATGAATATGCTACTAAGGGGGCATCACTTTTGTGTGAATTAAGTGGTATGGATAAAGTGTTTTTTTGCAATAGTGGCACTGAAGCAAATGAAGCTGCTCTAAAACTTTCTCGAAAATATGGAAAAAATTTTGATACAGTAAAAGATCAAGTTATTACGATGGAGAGTTCTTTCCATGGAAGAACCTATGGGTCAATGAGCCTCACTGGGCAAGTAAAGTACCAAAAGAGCTTCACCCCTTTAGTTCCTCACATAGTCCACACTCCTTTAAACGATTTTGAAGCTTTGAAAAAGAACGTAAATCCCTCTACCTGCGCTATTTTTGTTGAAGTGATTCAAGGGGAAGGGGGAGTGAAATGTGCAGATCCCCTATTTTTACAAAAAGTTCGCACCCTTTGTGATGAACAAGAGATCCTCTTGGTTTTTGATGAAGTGCAGTGTGGTATTGGGCGTACTGGCAAAGCGTTTGCATGGCAACACACTCATGTAATGCCAGATATCATGACAATTGCAAAAGCATTAGGAAATGGTGTTCCAATTGGTGCAATGCTTGTAAAAGGGAGAGCTGATCATCAATTTAAACCAGGAGATCATGCAGCTACCTTTGGGGGAAATTTATTAAGTACAGCTGCTGCTTCTATTGTCTTAGAAAGGGTAAAAGAGGGAGCTTTGTTGCATCATGTACAAAAAGTTGGCACCTATTTTAAAGAGCAGTTGCTCCTTTTAAAAGATAATTTTCCACAAATAGTAGATGTTCGTGGAATGGGTTTAATGTTAGGGATAGAACTTAACAAAGAGGTAAAACCTATTATTGATGAGTGCATCAAGCAAGGAATGCTCATTGTGGGAGCTGGACTACAGGTAATACGGTTTGTCCCACCTTTAACTATTTCAAAGAGTGAAGTAGATGAAGGAATTGCTATCTTAAAAAGGGCATTAGAGAAGGTAGGTATTTGATTGTAAGAAAAAATAAAATCAAGTATGATTTACACAACAGGAGCCTATTGTGATAATCAGAAAGATTAGCATTATATTATGCCTATGTATGTGTACTCTTTTTTTCATACATGGAAATGAAGTAGAAGATGCTATTATATATAATAACACGAACTCTCTTATGAGCTCTTTTATTCCAATCAGGTATGGAGAAGAAGATTTTGTAAGAAGAATTAGTGAACGAACTAACAACGAGAGAGAGCCCATAGGGTTATTACTCAGTGGAGGCTCTGCTCGTGCTTTTGCCCATATCGGGGTAATTGAGTATCTTGAAGAGCTAGAGATTGTACCAGATTACATTATAAGTAATTCAATGGGCTCAATTGTGGGCATCTTGTATGCTGCAGGATTAAACAGTGAGCAGCTGTATGATATTAGCAGGAATTTAGAGGTCTCTACTCTCTTTGGCATCACCCTCCCCATTTCAGGAGGGGTTCTCGATAACTCAAAATTTGTCTCTTTTCTCACTTCCTACATTGAAAAAGGGAAACTTCTTGAAGACCTTGAAATACCTATCATGGTAATTACTGAAGATATTGCTACCAAGCGACAAGTGAGATTGATGGAAGGAGATATTGAGAAAGTATTAGGGGCATCTTTTGCTATCCCGGTATATTTCCCACCTGTCGAATTTAGAGGACATATGCTTATTGATGGGGGCCTTATTAATCTTGCTCCTGTTGAAATTGGATATGAGTATGGAGAGAATATGATTGTCTCTTCAACATTTTATGAGGGGAAAGGGATTAATTTAAAAGATCCCCTCTCAATATTAAATCTCTCCATCGATATAGGAAAAAGGAGGGGAGGGGCAACCTCCCTCGCCTCTTACCCACAAGCTGTTTGGATTCGATGTGATGTAGAAGATTTCTCCTTTATGGCTTTTGATAAAGTTGAAGAGCTAAAACAAAAGGGGTATGAGTCCGCTTCCCTTATGGGTGATGAACTCAAGCAATTAGCCAATAAAGTTCATATAAATAATAAAGTTTTATCTCTTGTAGATTTTGACAAACTCCATAGGTCTATCTTAGACAACTATTCCCTCTTTCACTCAATTAAAACAAGTGGAATTTCACAACAACTTTTTACTGGTATTAAAAATTTTAACCACCAAAAAGATCAAAAGTATCTTTTAAGAGATGAAAATATTGTCGGTGTTCGTTACACCCTCAGTCTCCCCATATTTGAAACATCTGTTTTGGCAGGGGTCGCCTGGAGTAATAGCTCCTTTGGCACTTCGTTTGCTGATGCACTAGTAAGCCTCACTTTTACCCCATTCTCATTTATTGCCTTGGAAGGAGATCTTCTTCTTTCAACGGATGACTCGTTAGCTCCCCGTTACTACCAAAGAGCTGAATTGAAAATACGAAGTCTATTCAATAATCGAAGTATCCTCGCTGAGGTATTTACCCGTTTTGAAGGGCAAAACGATATAAAATTTTCAACAGAAGAGAATCTAGTAGATAGTGGAGTCTCTTTATGGTATAGAGGGCAAAGTGAAAAACCAACCGACATAAATTCGAGAATTTCATATCAGCTGACCTCTTCATTCACAAGAAAATTCCTCAATTCTGCCTTTGCTTTGAAAACTCACTTAACACAAGATTTCTTAATCATATTTGATTATCAAGGGCGCTATGCATTAGATGGGGGAGGAGATGTCCCTTTTTATGCCTCTGATGGGTATTATTCAACTCATCCTGTGTTACTAAAGAAGGGGAGAGGGGGAGCTTTTAATAGTGCTAACTACCTCATAACAGCGGGGTTAGAATTTAACTTTGCTCCACAAAGATTTGTCCCCTCTCTTGCAGAAACAGTGCTCTTAAAAGGAACTTCGATGGGGGTATTTGGACAAGCTATCTGGTTTGAAAAAGATACCGCTACCCCCCACTTCATCTTTGGGTTAAAAACAGGCACCACCTTAAGTCTCCTTGGATTAAAAGAGCTACCAACATCCCTCTATGTTGCCTTTGATACATTAGCACAAGGGATAACTTTTGGAATAAACCTTGGAGTTACTACATGGAAGTAATATTGAATAGTTTTTCACATCTCTATCAAAGAAGTTTGCCTCCTGTTGTCTCTTTACAAGTTGTTGATACTGACAATATGGTTATCTATGAAACTACTGGAAAATGGCTCTATCCCCTTTTTGAATTAGAACACTTTATACAAGAGACCTCACTTGATACTTCGCTCTATTTTCTCCATGACAGAATTGCAGGAAAAGCAGCGGCAGCCCTCACCTATAGATTAGGTTTTAAGCATGTGAAAGCTGAGATGATGAGCTCTCTTGCTGCCTCTTTATATGAAAAGCATCATGTAGAGTATAGCTATGATACATTAGTTGATAAGATATATTGTCAAACAGAAACACTATTTGAGAATGTAGATGATGTTGATCAGATATACAAAGTTGTACATGAAAGGCGAGCTAAATCTTCATGACAGTGGCATAAATTGTTACATTTTTATTGACTAACTATTCGACTACTTATATCTTTGTGGGATGAATATTTCTACAGTAATAATGGCTCTTTCTTTAACCCTTGTTGCAGGTTTATCAACTGGAATAGGGGGGCTGTTGAGCATGTTTCAAAAAAGAAGCAGCTCCCGTTTTCTTTGTACCTCTTTAGGATTTTCAGCTGGGGTGATGGTATATCTCTCTTTTGTTGAAATACTTCCTGAATCAGTTATATTTTTACAACACTCTCTGCTAGAGCAATCTTCTAAGGTGTTATCTGTTATATCATTTTTTGCAGGTGTTCTTATAATAGGTCTTATTGACCGCTTAGTCCCCTCTCGTGATAACCCACATGAGATACCAAGTGTAATTAATATGATTGATCACACTATAGATAATAGTGTTGATCACCACCTGATGCGAACGGGGATATTTAGTGCTGTTGCTATTGCCATTCACAATATTCCAGAAGGACTTGCAACTTTTTCATCTTTTATGGCAGACCCTCACATTGGGGTAAGTATAGCTATTGCTATTGCAATACATAATATTCCAGAAGGGATAGCTGTTGCTGTTCCAATCTATTTCGCAACAGGAAATAGGAGGAAATCTCTCCTCATTGCAACTCTTTCGGGGTTATCTGAAATGCTTGGAGCTTTTTTAGGTCTTGCCCTTTTTAGTGTAACAAATACGAATCTTATGATAGGTGTTGTCCTTGCAGCGACAGCCGGTATTATGGTCTATATCTCATTTGATGAACTCCTTCCTACAGCAGAACTTTATGGAGAGCACCATTTAGCTATTTATGGAGTAGTTGGTGGAATGTTTGTGATGGCAGTGAGTCTACTTCTTTTGTGATTCTTTTCGCAATGAAAACTCACATCCACAGTAATCTTGTCTATAGAGATTGAGCTCATTTGAGAGGTCAATACTTCTATGATACCCCCCCTTTTTTTTGAAATTTATTGGGACAAAACCCTCACTTTTCTCCCCTATAGAGAAAATAGTTAAGCTATGTTTATAAGGAGAAACACTGAGTGTGGTTGTGAAATGAGAAAACCCCCTCTTTTTTGCCTCCATTGCTGCAAGATGGAGATTATACTCAAAACAGATGGAGCATCTCTCTTTTCCCTCTTTGTCATCTTCATGCCCTTTAATCTTTTCAAGCCATGTGTCATGTTGGTACTCTTTTTTAGTAATTGGAAGGTGAAAGTACTCTCCAACCTTCTTTAGTTCACCAAAACGCCTTTCCCACTCCTCTTTTGGATATATATTGCTGTTAGAATAAAACATATGCACTTCATACCCCTCTTCCTTTAATCGCTCTATGCTACTTGTTGAACAAGGGCCACAGCAGCAGTGGAGTAAAATGGGAGTGAGGGAAAGATTATTTTCATTACTTTTCATACGAGTTATCATATAAAAAAGAATGGAGTATGGCAATGTGATTAAAAATATGGCATGATAGAAATATCGCATATGTTGTAAGGGGCTTATTCATGAAAAATCCGACGTTGCTGGTACTCCTCGCTGCCATCATTGTCTCAATGATACTTCCTGTATCACAATCTGTTAAAATTATTTTAGTTATTGGAATTTTAAGTGGCTTTATTTTTCTCAAAAGGGGATACATTTTTGTAGCTTTTGGTTCACTGTTTCTCAACAAAAAAGGGGAAAAGAATGAAAAAAGGGCATGGAGATTTTATACGAAAGGGTATAAAGCAGGTCTTGCTCCCTCCTATCTCCTTATGCTGGGCAATTTATTTGTACAAAGAGGGGATGTCCATACAGCTCTTGAAATTTATGACACGATTATCCTAAAGGGTGAAAAAGGGCATGTAGCCTATAAAGAAATTGCAAAAAGTGCATCAGTAAGTCGCTCTATGGCTCTTTGGATTTTAGGTAAAGAAGAAGAAGCAATAGATACCCTCTATAAAGTGAAAGCAAGTGGCTACATTGATGCAAATTTAGCGATAAACCTTGGAACCTATCTAATAGAGAGTGAACGACTTGATGAAGCAAAAGAGCTTATTGATGAGGCAAGAGAACAGATTCAAGAGGTGGGGGGGATGATAGATAATAGAGGACACCTCCTCTTTCTCACAGGGTCCCTGTTAGAAGCAGAGATCTTGTATGATAATTTTCTAAAGGAGAAAAAACCAACATTTCCAGAATCCTACGTACACGCAGGGGAAGTGAAGATGGCTTTGGGTAAGTATGGTAAAGCTGCCTCTTATTTTGCAAAAGCCCTTACTTTCCCTTTTTACCAAACATCGACAGTTGAAAAAAGTGAAGTTGAACGCCTCCTTGGAGAAGTAAAAGATTTAGAAAATATTGATATTGATGAAAAGGATGAGCTTGAAGAAGATTTAGAGGCATCCTTGTATGATTTTGATCTTTTTGATGATGAAGATGATGTTCATACTGAATTAGATGATGATGATGAGATTGAACCAAATATAGAGCTTGATGACTTTGATTATCGAGATGAAGAAGATGATGAAGTTATTATTGACCCTGATGATTATTCACCATTAGAAAATGAGATGTTTGATCAAAATGAGGATTACCGTAAAGAGAGCAATTAATAAGGGATATTATGAAAAAACTACTCAAATTTATAAGTGGTAGATTTTTTACATTTGTGGTGCTCATGCTCATTCAAGTGCTACTCCTTATCTTTATCATTATGAACTTTATTGGAAATAGCACCCTCTATTTCTCTATTGTCTCTACATTGGGCTTCTTTGCAGCCTTTTATGTCCTTTCAAGGGAAGAGTACCCAGCTTTTAAATTAAGCTGGGTAATTATAATCCTCGCAGCCCCAATATTTGGCCTCCCTTTTTATCTTATTTTTGGAAATAAAAGAAATACAAAATCAATAAAGCGCCACGTATATGAATATAATCAATACGTATTAAACCAAGGAAAAGCACACCAATATTTTGATCGAGTTGAGATGAGTGGAGTGAACCCCCTCTACAAAAGACAAAGTGAATATATTCATCAGATCGCAAAAAACTCAGTGTTTGATAAAACAAATGTAACCTATCTTCAAAGTGGAGAAGATGCTTTTGACCACATTGTCATGGAGATGAGAAAGGCAAGAAAGTTTATCTTAGTTGAAACCTTCATCATCGATTTTGGCTACATGTGGCATAGTATACTCACACTCCTAAAAGAAAAGGTGAGCGAAGGGGTAAGTGTGTACCTCTTATATGATGACCTTGGAACAATTCAGAACTTTCCAAAAAATTATGATAAAAAGCTCATTAGCATGGGAATTAAGGCTGTTGTTTTTAACAAAATGAGAGCACACCTTAATCCAAGGCTAAATTATCGTGATCATAGAAAGATTATTGTAATTGATGGACACATTGGATTCACCGGTGGCATCAATATTGCAGATGAATATATCAATAGGAAAATACGATTTGGCCACTGGAAAGACACTGCAGTAAAACTTGAAGGGAATGCTGTCTATACAATGAGTGAAATGTTCTTTCAACAGTGGTGTTTTGCCTCTAAAACAAGTGTAGATATTACATCGTTCATGCCAAAAAGAGAGGTGAAAGGGGATGGATATATACAACCATTTGGAGACTCTCCACTCGATAACTTCAACATCTCTGAAAATGCCTATATCCAAATAATAAACCATGCAACAGATTATGTGTGGATTACTACCCCATACCTCATTTTAGATATTCAAATGAGTACTGCCCTCACAATTGCCGCCATGAGTGGAATTGATGTAAGAATTATTACCCCTTCCATTCCAGATAAATGGTATGTCCACAGTGTATCAAGATCTCACTATAGAGCTCTTTTGCGTAGTGGTGTAAAAATCTATGAATATACCCCAGGATTTATCCACTCAAAGATGTTTGTAAGTGATGATAAAGTTGCAATAGTGGGCACTACAAATATGGACTATCGCAGTTTCTATCTCCACTTTGAGTGTGGAATAGCTATGTATGAAAGTAGTGCTGTATATGACGTGAGAAATGATATTTCAAAAATATTTGATGTGAGTAAAGAGATAACCCTTGCATCAGAGAAAGCAATTCCATCAGGGACGCTCCTCATTAGAAATATCTTGAAACTCTTTAGCCCAATGATGTAATAATCCCCTGAGCACTTCTCATTCCACTTGCCCATGCAGCAGTAATTCCCCGTGAAGTTCCAGCTCCATCACCTGCTAAGTAGACATTATCTGTTACTCTAAAATAGTCATCTAAATAGATTGGTTTATTTGCATAGAGTTTAATTTCAGGGTAATACATGATGGTAGAGGGGTGAAGAACACCTGGAACTATGGTGTCAAGGTTTTTCATTGCTTTCCAAATAACTCTGAGTATTTTTGATGGCATAGCAAGTGAGATATCACTTGGGCAGCACTCTTTTAATGTTGGGGTGAAATCAAAATAATCTTTATTAAAACTATCTTCTTTACTTCTTGAGCCGAGTCTAAAGTCTCCCACCCTCTGCATAAGGGGTCTCCCTCCACCTAAAAGGGCAGCTTGGAGACCTAGGTTTTCAGCATAAGACTGACCAGAAGCGAGTGGTTCAGTAAGTTTAACTGTTTTTAAGATAGCAAAGTTTACAAGACCATTTGCCTTATTTCGAGCTGCTGAATAGGCGTGTCCATTTACTGAATACCACACATCACCTCGGCTTGTGGTGTACTTCTCCTTCACTACATGGGCATCCCCACTGTTTGTACAAAACGTTCTCACCTTCTCATCAAAATAGAATTTAGGGTCATAATAATCTGTAACAATAGGGTAGTGCTCAATTCGAGTTTCAACTCTCACCCCAATATCTACAATGTTATCAACAAAAGGGACTTGAAGGGACTGAAGCATCATTTGTAAGAAATGAAACCCTTTTCTTCCAGGGGCAATGAGGAGTTTCTTATAAGAGATATCTCTTTTATCGGTGATGATGTATTTTTTTTCATCATTCACACTTAACATACTCTCCCCAAGAGCTAATGTAACATTAAGAGCATTTAATTCACCTAAGAGCTTTTTTATAAGGAGTAATCCCCCGTCAGTGCCAAGGTGGGATTGTTTAATGTCGATGAGGGAACATCCTAATCGCTTTGCCCGTTTCTTATAGATCTCAATATTTGTTTTTTCTAAGATAGTTGGGGCAAGGAATGTAGAGACTTTCTCTAAATATTCACTACTATTCTCTTCATCCCAATACTCATCTGGAAATCCTATCGGATAGGTGAAGTTCATCTTACAATCATTTCTCATTCCACCTGTACTAAAGTGTTCTTTATCTATCATTAAAATAGAGAGATTTTTTCTTTTTTGTGCTATTTCAAATGCTGCCCCCATCCCTGCAGGCCCAGAACCAATAATCACCACATCATATGAATCCACTTCACCACTCCTTGAAAAAGACTCCTAAGTATACACAGAAAAAGAGATGAGGTGAATACTTGAACACCATTGTTTGCATCTGTATGATTGATTCATGGATGTAGATATTCTTATCGAAAACGCAACAATTGTTGATGGCTATTGGAAGACCCCTTATGTTGGCTCTGTTACAATTAAAGATGGAATTATAGATGTTGTGAGTGTATGCCGTCAGACATGTAGCGCAAAAAAAGTTATTGATGCAAAGGGAAAGTATCTGATTCCTGGTATTATTGATATGCACTCCCATAGCGATCTTAAAGTAGTACAAAAAGAACAATTTAGATATAAAATTGCGATGGGAATTACAAGTGAAGTGATTGGCAATTGTGGAATAGGCTCTTTTCCACTCACAGATACTAATCAACTCAATTCCCTTAACTTGGATATATTAGGTGGTAGTGAACAATTCACCTCTTTTGATTCCTATAAAAAAGCTTACTTTAATGCCCCCCCTTCAACAAACATCGTTGCCCTGCAAGCCCACTCTCCAATTCGATATGAAGTGATGAAAGAAAGAGCTCATCAAAAGGCAACAGATATAGATATTATGAAGATGAAACAACTACTACATACCTCTTTTGACCAAGGAGTTAAGGGTTTTAGTAGCGGACTTTATTACGAGCCATGTCAAGGAGCTGATAAGAGAGAGCTCCTTGCCCTACTATCTGTTGTAAAAGAGAGGGGTGGAATTTTTGCAGTACACCACCGACAAGAGGGAGATGGTATTATTGAATCAATTAAAGAAGTCCTCACCCTCTCTCTTCTAAGTGGGGTATCACTTCAAATCTCCCACCTCAAAGCAATCGGGAATAAAAATCAGGATAAGGTAAAAGAGGTACTCCAAGAGATAGAAACTTTTCATAATAAGGGACTCGATGTTACCTTTGATCAATACCCCTACGAGTGGGGTGCAACAAGTTTAGCTTCTTTACTTCCACCCGCTGTACTTACCTTACCACTTGAAGATAGACGAAAACTCCTTTCTACAAAGGAGGGGCAAAAAGAGGTGAGAGATAGTATCATGCACCCTGTAGGTTTTGATAGTATCATCCACTTGTGTGGGTTTGATGATATTAGAATGCTCACCTTTGATGCAGATGAAAGTGTAGTGGGTAAAACTATGAGTGAGATTGCCACTATGTGGAAAACAGATGTATGGGATGCCTTCTTTACCCTCATTTTACAAGCAGGGAACAACTCCCTTATGAGTGATATCACGCAAAGTAGAGAATCAATTGAACTCATTATGGCTCATCCACTAGGCACTTTTTCAACAGATGCAATCTATAGTGGATCTCAGTATCACAGAAGAAGTAGTCATGCTGTGCAAGATCTCTTTGATATTTTCTATGTTGAAAAAAAGGTACTCACTCTCAGTGAGCATATTAGAAGAATGTGCGTCCTTCCAGCTAGAAAACTAAAATTAGAGAATAGAGGAATGATACTTCCAGGGTATATAGCAGATGTTGTAATTATAGATATTCCTGAAACTACTCAAGAGAAGACTCAGGTTGACTCTGTAATAGTTGGTGGCAAAATTGCATATGAGAATAATGAGATGAGAAGCGATTATTCGAGGTATGTGTTATGAGTTAAACCTGTGTAAGAATTTCTTTGTTCTTTCATTTGTTGAATTCACTAATACATCAAAAGGAGTTCCTTGCTCTACTATTACACCATCATCCATGAATATAACTCGATCACTAATATCACGAGCAAAAGCCATCTCATGAGTTACCACAAGCATACTCATCTTTTCTTTAGCCAAATCTTTAATGACAGATAATATCTCCCCTGTTAGTTCAGGGTCGAGGGCACTTGTTGGTTCATCAAAACAGAGGACTTCTGGGTTAAGTGCTAAAGCTCGTGCAATGGAGACTCTCTGCTGTTGTCCACCAGAGAGTTGATAGGGGTAGGCTTTTGCTTTATCTTGTAACCCCATTTTCTCTAGGAGGGAAAAAGAGTGTTCAATTGCACTTTTTTTATCCTTTTTTAAGACATGAATTTGTGCTTCAGTAAGATTTCGTAACACAGAGAAATGGGGAAAAAGATTAAAGTTCTGAAAAACAAGTCCAATAGAGAGGCGAATTTCTTGCGCTACTTGTGCTTTCGCATAGATAGGATGAGGGGAGGAAGCGGGAGTGTGAACTAAGGTTTTTCCACAAATATGTATACTACCACTGTCTATCTTCTCTAAGTGGGCGATGCATCTTAAAAGGGTTGATTTACCAGAGCCAGATGGGCCAATGATTGAGAGTACTTCCCCTTGTTCTAATGTAAATGAGATATCTTGTAGCACCTCTAGAGTTGAGAATGTTTTTCTTATGTTTGAAACTTCTATTAATGACATACTCTTCTCCCTATTGGTAATAATTGAGTGTAGCTTCAATCTTCTCAAATGTTTTTGAAACTATTGCATTCATCACAAAATAAAATACCCCTGCAATAAATATTGGCATCGTTGAAAACTCTCTCGCTGCAGCATTTTGAGCAACTCTAAAGAGCTCAGCAACTCCTATTGTTTGAGCAAGTGCGGTATCTTTTACTAATGTAATTACTTCATTTCCCATTGCTGGCAGTATTCGTTTTACAACTTGTGGAAGAATAATAGTAAAAAAGGTGTGTGCTTTAGAGAGCCCTAAGACATGAGACGCCTCATATTGCCCTACAGGAATGCTTTGGATACCTCCACGATAGATTTCAGCAAAATAGGCTGCGTAATTAATAACATAGGCTATGATAACTGCTGTAAACCTATTAGTGGAGGAGCCAAATAGATAATAAGGGGCAAAATAGACAAATATGAGTTGGAGGATGAGAGGAGTTCCTCTCATCACCATAATATATCCATTCACTAATGAGCTGATTACTCTATTTTTACTCATTCGCCCCTTTGCAACAAGAAGTCCTAAGGGGAGAGAGAATAAAAGTGTGAGAAAAAATATTCGTAATGAAACAAGTGTAGCTTTTCCCATTAATAGGAGTAAATTCAACATCAAATAGTTCCCTTATTTTCCAATTATTGTGATGTCGCCATCAAACCATAGAGTTGAAATTTTAGCCATAGTTCCATCTTGAGCCATAGCTTCTAATGTTTTTTGAACTTCATCTCGTAATGCATTGTCATTCTTTCTAAAACCAATTCCATACTCTTCACTTGAAAGGGGCTCACTGAGGATTCTAAATGCTTTACCACTTCTTTTAATGTTATCATTTGCAACAAAAAGATCGAGAACAACAGCATCAACACCCCCAATTTCAAGGTCCATAAGGGCAGTGAGGTTATCTTTTACTTCAACGACTTCTTTTAAGGATGAGGCAAACGCTTTATTTGAATTGATCGCTTCTGCTGCAGATGAACCAGCTTGAAGTCCTACAGTTTTACCTTTTAGATCATTGAGAGTTTGTACAGAGCTTTCCTCTTTTACAACAGCAACCTGTGCATTATTCACATATGGTGTGGTAAAATTTATGTTCTCTTTTCTTTCATCGGTGATAGTAAACCCATTCCAAATACAATCAATGTTACCTGTATTGAGCTCTTGTTCCTTTGCATTCCAATCAATTGGCTGAAGAACTAATTCTACACCCATTCTTTTGGTAACTTCTTTGGCTAGGTCAATGTCAAAACCAACAATTTCGTTCTTCTCGTTTCTGTAACCCATAGGGGGGAAAGAGTCATCGAGCCCGAGGACAAATTTACCTTTTTCTAATACTTTTTCAAGCGATAAGTCTCCTTGGCTCATCTTTGCCCCTTGTGCAAAAATAAGGGTGAAGGAGAAAAGCAGCATCAGGGTAAGAAGTGTGATTTTTTTCATATTGTGTACCTCTTTATGAATTTTGATGGGGATTTCCCGTATCAATTATATGAGGTGCATGATAAGATGTTTTACAAGATTTGAAAAGTGTTTTATTGTATAATCTCTGAATATATATTCATATAGGTTTAATTTTTCTAAAAAAGGGGTGAAGAAAGACTATGTCATTTTTACTCATTGGCATTCAAGCAACAACAATCCAGACTCTTATTATGTATGTTATTGGCGCACTTCTTATCTATCTTGCCATAGCAAAAAAATTAGAACCAGCTCTTTTGCTTCCAATAGGATTTGGTGCAATCTTAGTAAATATCCCCTTTAGTGGAGCTGTAAATACATTTCTTCCAGGAATAGGGGAAGTAAATGGAATTATACAGTGGTTATTTGAAGTAGGTATTGAAGCGAGTGAAGCTATGCCTCTACTTCTATTTATTGGAATTGGGGCGATGATAGATTTTGGACCTTTGTTAAGTAATCCAAAACTTATCCTTTTTGGAGCTGCAGCTCAATTTGGAATTTTTGCTACCATAGTTATTGCTGTGGCTCTTGGTTTTCCACTAAAAGATGCAGCAAGTATTGGAATTATTGGGGCAGCTGATGGACCAACCTCTATTTTAGTCTCTCAAGTCTTGGGGAGTAAGTACATAGGAGCTATTGCCGTTGCCGCATACTCGTACATGGCCCTTGTTCCTATTATCCAACCATTTGCTATTCGACTTGTTACTACGAAGAAAGAGAGAGCTATTAAAATGGCATATGCCCCTAAGAGTGTTTCAAGGATGTCGAGGTTACTATTTCCTATTATAGTTACCCTTGTTTCTGGCTATGTGGCGCCAGCTTCAGTTTCCCTTGTAGGCCTCCTTATGTTTGGCAATTTAATTAGAGAATCAAACGTCCTTGGCTCTATTAGTGACACGGCACAAAATGTGTTAGCTAATTTAATTACCTTACTTCTTGGCATTACAATTAGTGCATCAATGAGGGCAGAGCAGTTTGTACGCTATGAAACACTTCTTATTATGGGCCTTGGCCTCCTTGCTTTCATCTTTGACACTATTGCAGGAGTCCTATTTGCTAAATTACTCAATTTGTTTAGTAAAGTTAAGATAAACCCTATGATTGGAGCTGCAGGGATATCAGCATTTCCAATGTCTGCACGAGTTGTGCAGAGAATGGGGCAGCAAGAAGATAGTCAAAACCACCTATTGATGCATGCAGTTGGAGCAAATGTTGCAGGCCAAATAGCATCAGTAGTAGCAGGTGGCGTTGTATTAGGATTAGTTCCTAGCATGTTGATCTAAATAATGGAGAGAATATAAAAATGATGTCATTAGCTATAAAACAATCTTTAACACTCATGTGGCAAGGAATGGGGGCAATCTTCTTAGTTATCTTTATTATCTACCTCATCCTCTTAATTTTTCCTAAGATGTTTAAAAATAAGTAGTACATAAGATAAGAGTCTTACTTACCATATCTTTTTAGGTTAATAAAAATATGTATTGAGGCCCCTCATGTTCATTTTTATTAGACAATTGTGTCCCTAAAAGGTCTTTTTACCTTATAATCAACTCTTATGGCATACGAATCGTCCGTTTTTCACACCTAAGAAATATACATAAAGGAGAGAACTTTGAGATGGTTACGTCGAAACAGATATCAACCTACATAGTAAAAGTCTTACAGGGTATGGCTCATGGGCTCTTTGCGAGCTTGATTATTGGCCTTATTATAAAGCAATTTGGCTTGTGGATACATTCCTCTTCTGTTATTCAACTCGGGCAGGTTGCCATGAGTATGATGGGACCTAGTATCGGGGTGGGGGTAGCACTCTCTGTAGCATCTGTCCCGTTAGCTGTTTTTTCTTCAGCTGTAAGTGGAGCAATAGGAGCTGGAACCTTCCTTTTTGATGGAGGAGTAATTACTGCGGTAGTAGTTGGAGAGCCTGTTGGAGCCCTATTAGCCTCCTTAGTTGGGGCAGAAGTTGGAAAAAGAGTAGCTGGTAAAACAAAAATAGATATCCTATTCATTCCAATCACTGTCATTGGTGTTGGTTCTATTACAGGCATATTTCTCTCTCCGATTGTGAGTGCGATGATGAATTATATTGGTTTATTTATAAATCAGCTCACCCTTTTATATCCAATTCCAATGGGCTTTTTAGTTTCAATCACTGTTGGTATGCTTCTCACCCTTCCAATTAGTAGTGCAGCTGTGTGCATCTCTTTAGGAATAAGTGGACTCGCCTCAGGCGCTGCAACTGTTGGGTGTGCCTCGCAAATGATTGGCTTTGCAGTCAGTGGCTATAAAGAGAATAAGGTTGGAGGCCTCATTAGCCAAGGACTTGGAACTAGTATGATACAAATGCCTAATATTGTAAAAAATTGGCGCATCTGGATTCCTCCAACCCTTAGCGCAGGAATATTGGGACCACTAGCAACAACGATTTTTAAGATGGAAAATAACTCAGCTGGTGGGGGTATGGGAACAAGTGGATTAGTTGGTCAAATAAATACTATCGCTGTTATGGGTTCTCACTCGTGGTGGAAAATTCTTCTACTCCATTTTATACTACCAGCCCTTCTTTCCCTATTTATTTCAACAATGATGAGAAAAAAGGGGTACATACGGGATGGGGATTATCTTATTTCATAATTATTAGATATCTTACATCTAGAAGAGGAGGCCTTAGGTGAATGAATCAAAAGAAGATTATCTTGAAGCAATCGTAGCTCTTGAAAAAGAAAAAGGATGTGTTAGACCAACAGATATTGCTATCTTTTTAGGGGTGAGTAAACCAAGTGTTTCCAGAGCAATAAAGAAATTAGAAGAACTTGGCTATATTAAACACATCCCCTACTCAGATATTACCATCACAGAAAAAGGAAGAGAAAAGGGGAGTGAGATTTTACTTCGTCACACCTTTCTCACATCATTTCTGGTAGATCTCATACAGGTAGAGAAAGAAGTTGCTCAAAAAGAGGCATGCAAAATGGAGCATGTTCTTAGTAAGGGGACAATGGATAAATTAAAAGCTTTCTATATTGCCAATACGCAGATAAGAACATAGCCTATATGATAGATACAAGACTCATAGGCTATGAGTAGATAGAGGGGCTAGATATGGATAAAAAATACCTTTTTATGTTTGATGTAGGAAATGTTCTTTTACAAAACATCCTAATGAATGAAACAATAGCACGCTATTATGGTGTAGATGTTGCCCATTTTGAAGAAGTATATCGTAGGTATGAATTTCTCCTTATGGAGGGATTGGTTGATTCGTCCCACTTTTTTAAGGAAATCAACAATGCTTTCAAGGTAGATATCCCCTATAATTCATTTTCTCACTTTTTTAAACCAACAGTAGATGATAGTGTGAAAGATCTCATACTCTTATTAAGAGAAAAAGGGCATACTGTTGTTTCTGCTTCAAACACCTTCACCGACCATTATCTGATTATAAAGAAGATGGGGGTGTTAGACCTTTTTGACCTTTGTTTTGCTTCCCATGAAATGGGTGTGAGTAAACCTTCTGCTCACTTCTTTCATCAAATTTTAGAAAAAACAGGCTTTAGTTTGAACATGAGTATCTTTATTGATGATTTAATAGAGAATATAGAGGGATCACGGAGTGTAGGTATACAGAGCATCCACTTTGTTGATGATGGGGACAGAAGTGCGATAGAAAAGGTGTGCAATTTGTTAGAAGTGTGGAAGATGTTATAGACAAATAGCCTCTTACAATCTATAGTGAGGGCATGAAATGGCAGCATGGTAAAGACAATACAAGAAATTCATTCAAACATAAAATCTTTGGTATATTAAAAATAGCCACTCCTTTAATTATTATAGTATTTACTCTACTAATACTGATGTATAGAGCGGAGAAAACGAGTTATGAAAGTCAGTTAATTCAAGAATTAGTGAAACAAGAGAGTGCATACTTACAAATAGCATCCCTTGAAGTTGAAAAAGATATTGCAAGCATGGCAAAAGACCTCCTCACTATTAAAGATTTCACTCAACTTGCCCTACGTAATGGAAAATTAAAAGAAATAGAAATTCTTTATAAGAATATGGCTGAAAATTACCAAATTTATGATCAAATTCGCTACATTGATGAAGAGGGAATGGAGCGAATTAGAATTAATTATGCAGATGGTAAAGGGCAAGCAGTTTCTCATCATGAGCTTCAAAACAAGAAAGATCGCTATTATTATCAAAACTCTTATTCTTTAGCTTCTAATCAAGTCTATATATCCCCACTTGATCTTAATATAGAAGGGGGCGAGTTAGAAATTCCTTACAAACCAATGTTACGTTTAGCAACCCCCGTAATTGACCCAGCGGGGAACTCAAAGGGGATAGTTATCCTCAATTATTTAGCTAAAAATATCCTAGATGTTGTAAAATCAGTGTATAGAGGGTATGAAGCTGACCTCTCATTAGTAAATCAAGAAGGATATTTTTTAATTCATGAAGAAGATGAAGCAAAAGAATTTGGCTTTATGTTTGAAGATGGACAGGAGTATCAACTAAAACATATCAATGAAGAGATGTATAGAGAGACCTCTTCTTCTCTTTCAGGATGGTATAGAAATGAGAAGGGATTATTTAACTACACCCGAATTTATCCATTTAGAAACTCACTAAGTACCTGTGAAATAGATAATGATGCCTCTTCACTCCACTCATCTCGCTCCTGGCTTTTAATCACCCACATTCAGCAAGCCACCTTACAAAGTAGACTTAAAGAGATGAAACCCCTTTCAGAGCTCGCCCTCATTATTGTGATTATTTCACTTATATTAGTTCTCCTTTCTATCTCATATTTGTGGTATGAAAAAAAACATGAAAACAGATTTATCAAGAACCTTGCCCATAACGATCAACTCACTGATTGCTACAGTAGAGCATGGGGATTGAAGTTGCTTCAAGAAATTATCATTAAGGCGAAAAAGAAAAAGGTTATGGTTGCTCTTTTATTTATCGACCTCGATAAATTTAAATCTGTGAATGATACCTATGGTCATAAAGCTGGAGATACTGTCCTTATAGAGAGTGTAAAACGAATTAAGGGATTACTTAGGCACGATGATGTGGTAGTAAGACTTGGTGGAGATGAGTTTTTGGTGATTCTCCCCTCTGTTACAGACTTTTCAGTTCCCCAAATGATTGTAAAAAGGATACACATAGCCCTTAAGGATGTGATTCCTTTTGGAAACTTTAATGTATGTATTGATTCAAGTATTGGTATATCTATCTATCCCCAAGATGGGCATTATGTGAATGAACTCATTAGTGCAAGTGATAAAGCTATGTATGAAGCAAAAATTAACAAAGAGGTTTCGTTTATTCAAGCTGCTAGGAGTATACCAACAGGGTAAAAAAAAGTTTTCTCTTTAAAAAAAAATTATGTTACTGTGTTAGATTTATTTATCATAAAAAACATAAAATTAGAGGTAAAAAGATGAAAAATTACCTCTATGCATCTTTTTTGCATAAAAAGTGCATAAATATTTAACGAAAAGCTGCTTTAGCTGTTGACATTTGTTCTATAGATGTATAAAACAGAACAATCTATGATTATGAGGTGCCAATTTTGAATATGGTAGGATGTAAAAAGATAAGTAATTCTCCAAGTCGCAATTATAACAATGATGCGCTCTCTTTTTTACCCACCACACGTATACTCACCTCAATCCTATCTGTAATTATTCTAGTAGTTCTAATTATTCTCTAAACCGCGGTATACCATTACTGGTGCAACCGTGGGGAAATCTCCTTCACGGTGTTTTGGTGTATCGTAACAAAGATAAAACGCACCCTATTACTAAAACAAAGAGGAGTAGCATATGGACCGTTATACACTTGGAATCTTAGTTAATAACCAACCTGGAGTTTTATCTCGAGTTGTTGGCTTATTTAGTCGTCGTGGATACAACATTGATAGTTTATCAGTTGGAGAAACTGAAACAAAAGAGATTAGTAGAATCACCATTGTTGTCACTGGAGATAGACAAATAGTTGAACAAATCCAAAAACAAGTTGCAAAATTACACGATGTAAAAAGTGTGGTTGAACTCACCATGCAAGGATCTATTCAAACAGAACTTGTTCTTGTGAAAGTAGCCACAAATCCAAAAACCAGAGCTGGTGTTATAGAACTCTCTGAAATATATAAAGCAAAAATTGTCGATGTATCAGAGAGCACCCTTACTATGCGAATTACAGGGCCTGCTGATAAAATCTCTACATTCTTACACCTTGTGACTCCATATGGAATTACAGAACTTGTTCGAACAGGGATTACTGCAATGGAAAGAGGCTCACAAGCGATGGTGAGTAACAAATAAGAGTAAAAGTAATAATTTAATGAAGGAGTATGAAGGAATGAGTACTATGTATTATGAAAGTGATGTAGATGTTAATGTGTTAATGGGCAAGAAGATTGCAATAATTGGCTATGGTAGCCAAGGGCATGCACACGCCCTCAATTTGTCAGAATCAGGTTTTGATGTAACTGTTGGACTCTATGAAGGATCCCCTTCTTGGAAATTAGCACAAGAGGCTGGCTTAAAAGTTGTCACAGCAAAAGAGGCCGCATCAAATTGTGACCTTATTATGATGTTAGTAAATGATGAAAAAGCTGGCTCTATTTATCAACAAGATATTCTTCCTGGACTCAAAAAAGGGGACTATATTGCTTTTGCTCATGGCTTTAATATCCATTACGGACAAGTTGTTGCACCAAAAGATGTGAATGTCATCATGATAGCCCCAAAAGGACCTGGACATACTGTAAGAAGTCAATTTGAAGAGGGAAAAGGGGTTCCATCCCTTATCGCTGTCCACCAAGACCCATCAGGAAATTCAAAAGAAGTAGCCCTAGCCTACGCTGTAGGACTTGGAGCTGGAAGAGCTGGTATCTTTGAAACATCCTTTAAAGAAGAGACAGAAACAGACCTCTTTGGTGAACAAGCAATTCTTTGTGGAGGAGTATCAGCACTCATTAAAGCTGGCTTTGATACATTAGTAGAAGCTGGGTATCAACCAGAGATGGCCTATTTTGAATGTTGCCATGAAATGAAACTTATTGTTGATCTTATCAACCAAGGTGGACTCTCATACATGCGTTACTCAATTAGTGATACAGCAGAGTATGGAGATTATGTAAGTGGCGATAGAATTATTACAGATGATACAAAAAAAGAGATGAAACATGTCCTCACTGAAATTCAAAATGGAACATTTGCCCGCAATTGGCTCCTAGAAAACCAGGTAAAACGCCCCTTCTTCAACGCAAAAAGAAGAATAGAGAGCGAAAGCTTATTAGAAACAACAGGGAAGAGATTGAGAAAGTTAATGAGCTGGTTGAAAAAAGACTAATTACGAGCACCAAAGAAATAGAGAGAGGATACTAAATATGGCTAGAGAAATTAAAATCTTTGACACAACATTACGAGATGGCGAGCAAGCACCAGGATATAGTATGAACCTTGAACAGAAGGTTCGATTTGCGAAGCAGCTAGAACTACTAAAAGTTGATGTCATTGAGGCAGGATTTGCAATTGCAAGCCAAGGGGACTTTGAAGCTGTCAAAGCAATAGCCTCTGCTGTAAAAAACACTACCATAGCATCCCTCTCTAGAGCTCTAAAAAAAGATATTGACAGAGCATGGGAAGCAGTAAAAGAGGCTCATTTACCTCGAATACACACCTTTATTGCAACAAGTGCACTCCACTTAGAATATAAACTGAAAATGAGTGAAGAGGATGCCTACCAGCAAGCTACTAATATGGTAAAGTATGCTCGAAATTTAGCTCCTGAAGTAGAATTCTCTGCAGAAGATGCAACCCGTAGTGACAGAGATTATCTGTGTAGAGTAGTTGAAGGAGTTATTGATAATGGAGCTACAATTATCAACATTCCAGATACTGTTGGCTACACGACCCCTGAAGAATTTGGCTCCCTCATTACCTATATTATGAACAATGTTCCAAATATAGATAAAGCAATACTCGCAGTTCATTGCCACAACGATTTAGGCCTCGCTGTTGCTAATACCTTAGCAGGTCTTAAAGCTGGGGCAACACAAGCAGAGTGTACTATACTCGGCATTGGAGAGAGAGCAGGAAATGCATCTATTGAAGAACTTGTCATGGCAATAAGGACACGTAATGAAGTCTATGACTTTTCTTACAACCTCGACACCACACAACTGTATAATACAGCGCGCCTTCTTTCTACTATTACAACAGTGCCAATAGCCCCAAATAAAGCAATTGTTGGAGCAAATGCATTCGCTCACGAGTCTGGAATTCACCAACACGGAATGCTTGCTAATTCACTCACCTATGAAATTATGACGCCATCCTCTATTGGACTTAAAAAGACAACGATGGTGTTAGGAAAACACTCAGGGCAACATGCATTTAACCATCGCATGAAAGAACTTGGTTACACATTAGATGGAGCCACGAGTGCAAAACTCTTTAATGATTTTAAAAATATCGCAGATAAGAAAAAAGAGATTACCGATAGAGACCTCATTGCACTTATGGAGAGTGGAACACAAAGTGGACCACAAATATTTGAACTCGATAATTTTGTTGTCAATAGTGGAAACCTCATGACAAGTACAGCTTGTGTGACATTACGGAGAAATAACAGGAAAATGCAGGCTGTTGAAATGGCTACAGGACCTGTGTATGCATGCTTCAAAGCAGTTGAGAAAATTATTAAACACTCCTATGTGCTCGAAGATTACCAACTTCGTGCAGTTACAGAGCACAGAGATGCCCTTGGAGAGGTTCTTGTCAAAATCAGTGATGCCAACGGCGAGTATAGAGGAAGAGGCGTCTCTACAGACGTAATAGAAGCTTCATTGCTTAGTCTAATTAGTGCAGTCAATCGGATGATTGAAGTAGAAGAAACTCATGGAAAGGGGATGTCAGTTTCACAAAGAGCTGGGAAAAAAGCAAAAGAGTGGGTTACCTTAAGTGAAGAAGATCTTATGAGAGATATGAAAGTAACAGGGACAATACAAGAAGAGATAGAGGTGGTGGAAACAAGTGGAATATAAAAATAATAATAGCATAGAAATATTTGATTCATCTCTCAGAGATGGAGCTCAAGGAGAAGGTATTAGCTTTTCAGTCCTTGACAAACTTAAAATAGTGCAACTTCTTGATACCCTCGGAGTTGATTATGCTGAAGCTGGAAACCCTGGGTCAAACCCCAAAGATTTAGAGTTCTTTCAAGAAGTGAAGTCTCTCACCTTAAACCATGTAAAGTTAGTAGCTTTTGGGGCAACAAGAAGGCGAAACATACAAGCAAGTGAAGATGCTAACATAGCATCTTTATTAAAAGCAGATACTACTTGGGTCTCAATCTTTGGTAAAAGTTGGGATTTTCAAGTTACCGACATTATCAAAACAACGCTAAAAGAAAATCTTGCTATGATTAGCGACACGGTTAGTTATCTTACTAAGATGGGTAAAATGGTTATTTTTGATGCAGAACATTTCTTTGATGGCTACATTGAAAATAAAAAGTATGCTATTGCGAGTATCACAGAAGCGGCTAAAGCTGGAGCAAAGAGTATCGCCCTTTGTGACACGAGGGGAGGAGTTATTCCTTCAGTTATAGCAAAAGCAACCAAAGAAGTAGTTGATCTTTTTAGCCAAGAATTTCCAGAAGTCTCTATAGGTATTCATGCCCATAATGACTCATCGTGTGCTGATGCTAATTCCATCATTGCAGTAGAGATGGGAGCAAGGCACGTACAAGGGACCTTAGTTGGGTTTGGTGAGCGGTGTGGAAATGCTTCTTTAGCGACAATTATTCCTACATTACAACTAAAAATGGGTTTTGATGTACTCTCATCAGATCAATTAGCTTCCCTCACCCACATAAGCCACTCAGTTGCTGAAATTGCAAATATCTCAATTCATCATGGCACCCCCTATATTGGAAGAAGTGCATTTGCCCACAAAGGGGGAATGCATATTGATGGGGTGGCAAAAAACCCAAAATCATTTGAACATATTTCACCTGAAATTGTGGGAAATGAGAGACGGCTCTTGATGAGTGAAGTTGCAGGGAGAGCTACAATATTAAGAAGAATTCAAAAATATGCTCCTCACCTTGATAAAGATGCCCCAGTAACTAAAAAGATTATTGAATCATTAAAAACTCTAGAAATGAGTGGGTATCAGTTTGAAGGAGCAGAGAGCTCTTTTGAACTTGTTATTGCTAAACATTTAGGGAAATATACTCCATTTTTCACACTCGATCATTATAAAACATTTGGTGAGATGCCCCTTCATGGAGATGAAGAGACAAGCCATACTGCTGTTGTAAAAGTGTTTGTCAATAAAGAGAGTGCAATAGAAGTTGCTCAAGGAGATGGCCCTGTTCACGCAATAGATAAAGCCCTACGAAAGGTGTTAGAGAACTTTTACCCTCAACTCTCTTCAATTTACCTCACTGACTATAAAGTTCGTGTGTTAGATTCAATGCAAGCATCTGCTGCTAAGGTGAGGGTTTTGATTGAAACAACAGATGGGGAGTACACATGGTCAACCATGGGTGTCTCTACTGACTTGATTGAAGCTAGTTGGATGGCACTTGTCGATTCAATTGAATATAAATTAATGAAAGAAGGGGTAATCCCCTCAACCAACCATACCAAAGGAGAAATTGTATGAGCATGACCATGAGTCAAAAAATCTTAGCTCACCACGCATCACTAGAACACGTGCGTAGTGGAGAGTTGATTATGGCAGACCTTGATTTAGTATTAGGCAATGATATTACAAGTCCTGTAGCAATTACCGAATTTAAGAAATTTGGAATTGATAAGGTCTTTGATACATCTAAAATTGCCCTTGTGCCAGATCACTTTGCCCCAAACAAAGATATTAAAGCTGCAATGCAATGTAAGGCAATGAGAGAGTTTGCCCATGATAAAGATATTGAACACTATTTTGAAATAGGACAAATGGGAATTGAACATGCCCTCCTTCCAGAGCAAGGACTTGTTAATGCAGGAGATCTCATCATTGGTGCTGACTCCCACACCTGTACCTATGGAGCGCTTGGTGTGTTTTCAACAGGTGTTGGCTCGACTGACATGGCAGCAGCTATGGCAACAGGGAAGGCCTGGTTTAAAGTTCCCCCAGCGATGAAATTTCACTTAACAGGAACTCTTCAAAAATGGGTGAGTGGTAAAGATGTAATTCTTCATATCATTGGAATGATTGGAGTTGATGGAGCCCTCTATAAATCAATGGAGTATAGTGGCCCTGGCCTAAAGAGCCTTACTATCGATGATAGGTTTACTATTTGTAACATGGCAATTGAAGCTGGTGCGAAAAATGGAATTTTCCCCGTTGATGAAGTTACTCTTCAATACCTTAAAGATCATAATAAAAAAACACCTGTAATATTTGAAGCAGATAGTGATGCTGAGTATGATGAAGTGTATGAAATAGATCTAAGTACGATTAGACCAACGATTGCTTTCCCACACCTTCCTAGTAATACACGCACAATTGATACAATAAAACGTGATGAAGTGAAAATAGACCAAGTTGTAATAGGTTCTTGCACAAATGGAAAGTTGAGTGACTTAAGAGTTGCAGCTGGTATCTTGAAAGGAAAGAGAGTTGCTCCACATGTGAGAGCTCTTGTATTTCCAGCAACTCAGCAAATATACCTCAATGCAATGGAAGAGGGACTTTTAAGAATCTTTGTTGAAGCAGGAGTTGCAGTAAATACCCCTACATGCGGACCATGTCTTGGCGGACACCTTGGAATCCTTGCAGAGGGGGAGAGAGCTGTTGCAACAACTAATAGAAACTTTGTAGGAAGAATGGGTCACCCAAAAAGTGAAGTTTACTTAGCAAGTCCAGCGGTTGCTGCAGCAAGTGCCCTCACAGGATACATTACTAACCCAGAATCACTAGAGGAGAATAACTAAATGAACGCACATGGAAAGGCTTTTAGATATGGTGATAACGTTGATACCGATGTTATTATTCCAGCAAGATACTTAAATACTTCAGATGCCGCTGAGCTCGCTAGCCACTGCATGGAAGATATTGATAAAGATTTTGTAAAAAATGTGAAAGTTGGGGACGTGATGGTAGCCAATAAAAACTTTGGTTGTGGCTCTTCTCGAGAACATGCTCCATTAGCTATTAAAACATCGGGAATAAGTTGTGTGATTGCTTCAAGCTTTGCACGAATATTTTATCGAAACTCAATTAATATTGGACTTCCTATCTTAGAATGTCCTGAAGCCGTGAATGGAATTAAGAGTGGCGATGTAATTAATGTAAATTTTGAAACAGGGGAAATTTGTAATGAAACTACAGGAGCTTGTTTTCAAGCTGAACCATTTCCCCCATTTATCCAAGAGATGATAGCGAGTGATGGCTTGATTAACTATTTGAAAAAAGGGATGAAGAAATGAAGTTGAACATAGCAGTAATTCCAGGTGATGGAATAGGACCAGATATCATAAGTGAAGGGCTCAAAGTATTAGGAGAAGTTGCTATGGCTTTTGGCCATAGACTCGATTTCTCATTCTACCTTGCAGGGGGAGCGGCACTTGATGCGATGAATATCCCCCTCCCTGAATCTACCATCCTTGGATGTAAAGATGCTGATGCCGTCCTCCTTGGAGCAGTGGGGGGACCAAAGTGGGATCATCTACGTGGTGAATTAAGACCTGAACAAGCACTATTGGGAATTAGATCTGCATTGGGACTATTTTGTAACCTCCGCCCTGCTATCCTTTACCCTCAACTCGTTTCAGCGTGCCCCTTAAAAGATGAACTCATTGAAGGTGGCTTAGATATTATGGTGGTAAGAGAGTTAACCGGTGGTATCTATTTTGGTAAAAGAGGGATGAGTAGTGATAAAAAAAGTGCATACGATACGATGGAATATAGTGAAAGTGAAGTAGAACGTATTGCTATAAAAGCTTTTGAAATTGCTATGAAGAGAGAAAAGAGAGTAGTGAGTATCGACAAAGCAAACATCTTAGAATCTTCTCGTCTATGGAGAAGAACTGTAGAAAAAGTTGCTAAAAACTACCCTCAAGTGGCACTTTCTCATATGTATGTAGATAATGCTGCGATGCAACTTGTAAGGAATCCTCGTCAGTTTGATGTCATCGTAACTACTAATATGTTTGGAGATATCATAAGTGATGAAGCGAGCATGATTACAGGAAGTATTGGAATGCTCCCATCAGCATCACTCAAAGAGGATAGTTTTGGGATGTATGAACCAATTCATGGATCTGCTCCTGATATCGCAGGACTTGATAAAGCAAATCCTATTGCAACTATTTTGTCTGTTGCAATGATGCTACGTCACTCATTCCATTTATATGAAGAAGCTGATGCTGTTGAACAAGCAGTCTCTGCAGTGTTAGATAAAGGGTATAGAACAGGTGATATAACTTCTAAAGGGATGAAAGTCATTGGTACAAAAGAGATGGGCTCATTAATAGCCCAAGAGATAGTAAATAAGAATAAAAAATAGGGAAATGTTGAGGAAGGAGATTACGTAAATGAGTGAACAGTTAGTATATTTAGATGGTGAATTTGTTCCAATGAAGGATGCTAAAATTCCTGTATTAGATCATGGTCTTCTTTATGGAGATGGAATATTTGAGGGAATTAGAGCCTATAATGGGAGAGTTTTTAAATTAAAAGAGCACATTAAGAGATTTTTTAGTGCAGCGAAAGCTATTCATCTCACCATCCCCCTCACGCGTGAAGAAGTTGAAGAAGTTGTTCTCACTTCGTGTAGAAAAAACAATATTACAAATGGCTATATCCGCCTCGTATGTACGCGCGGTGCTGATGGACTTGGCCTCTATCCTAAGCCATCTTCTCATCCTCCTCGCCTATTTTGTATAGCAGGACAAGTTGCACTCTATCCAGAGCAAGCTTATAAGGATGGATTAAAGGTAATCACAAGTAGCTATAGAAGAAATAAAGCAACTATAGTTGATCCCCAAATAAAGAGTCTTAACTACCTTAACAATATCCTTGCATCTATTGAAGCTCACCGATATGGAGCTGATGAAGCCCTTATGCTCAATGAAGAGGGTCTTATCACAGAGTGTACAGGGGACAATGTATTTATGATACAAGACTCTGTTATTTATACACCTCCTGCATACCTTGGAGCCCTAGATGGCATTACAAAGAAAGCAGTTGTTGCAATAGCTAAAGAAGCTGGATATGAAGTGAAGGAAGAGCCATTTACTCACTTTAATTTACTCAATTGTGATGAAGCATTTCTCACAGGAACTGCTGCAGAAATTATTGCCCTCACTGTCCTTGATGGTCAGAAAATAGGGAATGGAGAAGCGGGAGAAATCACAATGAAATTACTACACCTCTTCCGTGAGTACACAAAAACACCAATGAGTGGGAGTCAAATATGAGAAGTGAAAACATGACACGTGGAATAGATAGAGCTCCACACAGATCTTTATTAAAAGCGTTAGGATTAACCGACAGGGAGATCAATTCTCCTTTAATTGGAATAGCTAACTCAGCTAATTCTATTATTCCAGGTCATGTACATGTAAATAGAATAGTTGATGCTGTAAAGAGTGGGATAAGGAGTGCTGGTGGCACTCCACTAGATTTTGGAGTAATTGGGGTATGTGATGGACTCGCAATGGGGCACAATGGAATGAAGTACTCTCTCGCAAGTCGAGAATTAATTGCCGATTCAATTGAAGTCATGGCAACAGCTCACCCATTTGATGCAATCGTTATGGTTCCAAATTGTGATAAAATTGTTCCAGGAATGCTCATGGCAGCAGCTAGAATCAATATTCCGACTATCTTTGTCTCAGGTGGAGCTATGCTTAGTGGCCACGTTCCTGGAGACAATACAAGTTGTGGAATTGATCTTACTACAGTATTTGAAGCTGTGGGGGCAGTTAATGCTGGAAAGATGAGTGAAGAAGAACTCTTAGAAATAGAGAACTCAGCCTGTCCAACATGTGGCTCGTGTAGTGGAATGTTTACAGCAAATAGCATGAACTGCTTAACAGAAGCCCTAGGAATGGGCCTTCCTGGAAACGGAACGATCCCTGCTGTATATGCTGAGCGTGATCGATTAGCAAAAGAAGCTGGCTATAAGATTATGGAGTTGTTTGAGAAAAACATTACCCCCTCTCAAATAATGACCCCTCAAGCTTTTGAAAATGCTCTTGCTGTCGATATGGCACTAGGTTGTTCTACAAACTCAATGCTTCACCTTCCTGCAATTGCTCATGAAGCTAAAGTGAAATTAGATATCTTTATGGCAAATGAAGTAAGTTCACGCACCCCTAATTTGTGCCATCTAGCACCCGCAGGTCCTTATCATATTGAAGATTTGTATCGAGCAGGTGGTGTTATGGCTGTAATGAAAGAGTTAGATAAGAAGAATCTTATTACCGGCGAATGCATTACAGTAAGTGGCAAAACTATTAAAGAGCAAGTAGAAAAAGCAAGAAATTATGATAAAGAAGTAATTAGACCAATAGAAAACCCCTACAGCGTTACAGGTGGAATTGCTGTATTGAGGGGAAATCTTGCCCCAGATGGCGCTGTTGTAAAACGAAGTGCTGTTGCCCCTGAAATGCTTCATCACACTGGCCCTGCACGGGTCTTTGAATCAGAAGAAGAGGTGAGTGAAGCAATAAAGAAGGGCAAGATTAATAAAAAAGATGTTATTGTTATTCGCTATGAAGGACCTAAAGGGGGCCCTGGAATGAGAGAGATGCTTGGACCAACTTCAGCTATTGCTGGAATGGGACTCGATAAAGATGTCGCCCTCATTACAGATGGCCGCTTTAGTGGAGCGACTCGGGGAGCGAGTATTGGACACATCTCTCCAGAAGCTGCTGAGGGGGGCCCTATAGCATATGTAGAAGAGGGAGATCTTATTGAAATTGATATTAATAAAGGGGTAATTTCCTTATTAGTTGATGAAGAAGTTCTCAATACTCGAAAGAAGGAATGGGTCAAAAAAGAAGCACCTATTACAAGTGGCTACCTTGCCCGGTATGCAGCTAAAGTAACAAGTGCTTCAACAGGAGCCGTTTTCGCTGATTAACTCGATAATGGAGGGTAAATTATGAAATTAAGTGGAGCAGAAATAATTATAGCGTGTCTCAAAGAACAAAAAGTTGATACAGTGTTTGGCTTTCCAGGTGGAGCTGTGTTACACATCTATGACTCGCTTTATAAGCACAGACACGAAATTACTCACGTGTTAACAAGTCATGAGCAGGGTGCGAGCCATGCAGCTGATGGATATGCTCGAGTTACTGGAAAGGTTGGTGTTGTCTTTGCAACAAGTGGGCCGGGTGCAACAAACCTTGTTACAGGGCTTGCTACAGCCTATATGGACTCAATCCCCATCGTAGCTATCACAGGAAACGTTCCCACTAAACTCCTTGGAAAAGATAGTTTTCAAGAAGTAGATATTAGTGGAATTACTATGCCTATCACAAAGCACAACTACATCGTAAAAGATGTTAAAAATCTTGCTTTTGTCTTAAGGGAAGCATTTGATATTGCTCGAAGTGGGAGGCCAGGCCCTGTTCTTATCGATATTCCTAAAGATATCACAAGTGATATCTGTGAATACAAAGAAGCTACAATAGACTTTCATCCAAAATTTAAAAGTAATTACATCACAAAAGATCTTGAAAAAACTGTTAAGATGATAAAAGATGCTAAAAAACCAATGGCCTACGTTGGTGGTGGTGCAATTCTAGGAAAAGCTCAACCTGAATTAAAAGAATTCCTTGATAATTTTGACATGCCAGCAGGCCTTTCTCTTATGGCCTACGGTGCAATAGATAGTAATGACCCACGCTATTGTGGGATGATTGGGATGCATGGAAGTAGATTAAGCAACATTGCAGTTACCCATTGTGATTTATTAATTGTAATTGGAGCTCGTTTTAGTGATAGAGTAATAAGTAAAGCGAGTGAGTTTGCAAAAAAAGCAAAAATACTCCACATCGATGTTGACCCAGCTGAAATTAATAAAAATATTGGAACGCACCATCACCTCATAGGAGATGTGAAAGATATTTTAGGTAAACTCAACTCTATGCTCTCATCCCCAATCACTCATCCCACCTGGATGGCTCGAGTAGAGGAGTGGAAAGTTGAACATAAGATGAGAATAGCTGGGGAGACAATTCGTCCGTATCAAGTACTTACTGCTTTATCTGAAGTTGCTCCACCAGAGACTGTGATTGCAACAGAAGTTGGACAGCATCAAATGTGGGCTGGTCAATTTTATCGACACACACCAAAGGGGAAATTTCTCACATCCGGTGGCTTAGGTACGATGGGTTATGGAACAGGAGCTGCAATTGGAGCTCAGTTTGGAGCACCTAAGAGGAGAGTGGTGAATGTGGCAGGAGATGGTTCTTTCAAAATGAACTGTAATGAGCTTGCTACAATCGCTCGATATAGAATTCCAGTAATTATTCTCATTATGAACAACCATACCCTTGGGATGGTTCGTCAGTGGCAAACATTCTTCTATGACAATAGATATGCTGAAACAACCCTTGATACTGATATAGATTGGGTCGCACTTGCTCATGCGTATGGGGTAAAAGGAATCAGGCTCACTACAGAAGATGATCCTAAAAAGGTTCTACAAGAAGCTTTTGATTTACATGCACCAGTGGTTATAGATTGTGAAATTCCAATAGACAACAAAGTCTTTCCTATGGTAGCACCAGGGACATCAATTGCAGATATGATTGATGAAGTATTAGAATAAAGAATAAAAGAATAAAAGAAAGAGGTGATTCCTTTACAAAGGAGTCACCTCTACTTTGTATAGATCACAACTTCTTAGAAAATTAGGTTAACGAAAGTATCAGAAAACCTATTTTCCTGGCTTCTCTCAAACACATTATTCTTTTTCATCTCAAGATCGGCAGCATCAAGGAGGGAGTTAGCTTCATCCCAAATGATAACTTTTGCACTATAAACAAGATTTTTGTCGTCGAGTACGCCATTGCTCATGAAGCAATAAAGGGTGTGCTTGCACATCTGGTCCCTAGACGCCACGAGGACATATACTGTACATGGTCAACGGATGCACGAGCGTGAAGAACATTAACGAACTCTACCGTTAGAAATATCTTTTTGTCAGGTACCCCTCGGTTTCAATGAGCTATGGTATCTTTTGTATTCAAATGCAAGAAACTCATAGAGCTACTCGCTTACTTTAAGTGCCCTCTAATTGGCAATTTACACCGCGTTATCTAATTTTCTCAATTGTTATGGTAAAAATAGTGTCTATAAAGCCAAACTAGAAAAGCATCTCCCTCTTCTGATGAAGAAAGAGATGCACCATCATTTTCTCATTAAAAACAAAGCGTCTTATCACCTACCAAAGGAAATCATAAAACGGCTTTATGTCTTTAATCATTCTTGCGTAGATCTGCTGAGGAGAGTACTTTTTGAAATAACTCTCTATTTTGGTTGAATCAAAGTCTTCACCAGCTTCAATACCAGCAAACCTAATTCCAAACTCTTTTTCAATAGGAGCCGCGGAGCCTCTATACAATCTATACTTTACAAACTCTTTTTTATAGATGTTTGGAGCAGTTGAATAGAGTAGTTTTGGTACTTCATTTTCAACCTTGTATATGTGATAGACATCATTGACATTTTGTTTCGCAGTATATGTTACTGTATCATACGTCCCTGATTCCAAACCTTTTTGGGCTTCGATATTATCAGGATCATCTTGAAGGAGTACTTCATATCCAGCTCTTTCTAGGGGATTTTCTGTAGCCCAAATGGTTTTACGATCACTTTGAAGCATATCATATGAGTATGAAACTTCTGTGAAATCTGCATCAGGAACCAGTACATAGGTATGGGTTGTAGGTATAGGCATGTTCGGATTTGTCATGTACTGATATTCAACAACTATCTTTTGAGGCCTCTCATCACTTACATTAAGAGGCCAAGAGGGAGTTGACTCTTGAGGGGAGACTAAACTCATGTCAGCTTCCGGCCCAACTAGGACTAGAATATCAGCAGTTAGCTTTTGCTCAAGCGCCTCTTTGAGATACTCATATTTTATCTTTACTTCGCTTCCCAGACCTTTATACCTTCTTAGGGCATCATTGAACTCTTGATAAGTCTTGCCACTTTCAAGTGTATTCTGAATTGAAGCAACTTTAACTGTGATAAGCTTCTCTTTGGCATAGGCTAGTTTAGCAGAAGCTTCTTCATTTGTCTTATCACGAGTCAAAGCCTTCGTATAATAAGAGGTAGCAACTTCGATATCGCTCACCTTTGCAGATTCCACCTTTATATCACCAAGATGGATATAGAGATCGATAAGAATCTCATTGGCTTTTTCTTCATATTCGCTATTTAGGTCAACAGCCTTTTGGAGATAGAATATTGCATCATGAAGGGTGTCATACTCATTTGAGCTCTTACTGATAGATGTTGCCGTTTCAAACAAATCCTTGCTTGCTTTCTCACCCAAATCCTTTACTAAAGCAGGATAATCAGCTGCACTAATAATGTTTCTTCCATAGCGAGAGGCAATGCTCTCATATAGTGTTGCCAACTTCTCATAGGACTTAATTGGCATATCCAAATACAAGGAAACATCTGCCTTTGCTTTGTTGATCGCCTGCTCAGTTTCCTGATATGCCAATACTAATTCATCATTGAACAACTCTACGAGTTTTTCACTTACTTCTTTTCCCTCTTTTGTTGCTTCTATCTTGTTCGCCCCATCAATAGCTTTTAAAACATGGGTTTTCCCACTAAGACTCGGTCCAAAAAGAGAGCAACCTGTAACAAAGAGCAGTAAAAAGATTACACTCCCAACAGCACACATTTTTTTAGCCATACTCATCCAACACTCCTTTGGTAAAACATTCGGTTTACCTCCTTTTGTATTTGCTTCATAGGAACGAATAGAGACTCCTATACTTATTTCTATACCATTTGGTGGTAGCATTCAACCTCTTATTGCAAAAAGCGACTAAATAGACCTTACAATATTTCCATTGCCATAGATCAATCCAATAAAGAGCAATCGCTTTTTTCTTAATATACCCATAGAGTGTAATCTGAATATGGATAATGGTGTGATAAGATAATTATGAATTCTATACGGGACATCCAAGGTTTACCCTCCCCAGCGGCTTGAGACACTGGAGGGGTTCCTTCAGGGTATTCATCCTCAAAACCTCTCTTGCCCATGATACTACAAAGAAGATATTCTGCCTCTACAAGCAAAGGTGAGGTGTTGAGAGCTATTTTGACCTAGTAAAGAAGAGAAAGGAGGTTAAGGGTCTGTGTTTCCAAAACTGCTACATGAGTTAGAAACTCATCATCCTCATCACAGGGGTAGAATGAGCAAGCCTTCAGGTCTGCCTGCCCCAAGATAAAGGGCAAGACACCGAATGATATTCTCAATGAAGCCACCAATTACAGCAAGAAACTCATAGAGCTACTCGCTTACTTCAAGTGCCCTATAATTGGCAATTTACACTGCGTTATCTAATTTTTTCAATTGTTATGATAGAAAGATATCTATTTAATGAATACACAATAATACTACACACATCAAAAGTCTGTGTGTAGTATTTCAGAGGTTTAGAAGAGTGTTATAAGGTAAGAATCTTATCTGCTCGAAAATAACTGTATGTTGACTTATTCTTCTGTAGGGTAGTTACTTTCTGCATACATGATTACATCAGAAACTTTCATGTTAAGAACGTTTCCAATCTTCTCAATTGTTTCGATTCGAGGAACACATCTTCCCGATTCAATAAAATAGAGCTGACTACGTGATATTCCAGTTTGTGCAACGAGTTTATCTTGTGAGTAACCAGCCTTGAGACGTAAGTCTCTGATTGCTTTTCCAACATCCATGTCATAACAATAATAAGTAAATCTCATTATGTAAAGACCTATTTATGAATATTTTACATATAAACATAAAGAAGTGTAGGTAAATGGTGATAATTGCAAAATATGTTAAAAGTAAATGTATATAAAAAAACAATTTAAAACATAGAAAAAATAAATATCTCCCAGTTAAAAAAAATAACTCTTTAACCATGTACTATATCATTATATAATAATTCCTTACTTTTGCATCTATTTAATAATAATTTCTCATAAAAGTATAAAAAAACAAGCAAATTTTCGCTCATACATGATAAAAAAACATAACAATTGATTCAATAAATTATGACTCTATTGCTTTAAAAGTGAATCCTTGTTAGGTAAAGTGTTTACTTGGTGCTATAGATTCATACAGAATGTCTTTTTACATGCCTAATTTTATCCAATGAGATGTTATATTAACACAGTGTGTTAGGACGATGGTATCCAATACACATCACCTCAAAATTGTATGAAAATAGAGTCTTTCATACATGGTTTAGAATTTGAGAGTTTTGTAGCACTCAATAAAAAAGATGGTGGCATATAAAAGTTTTTATAAGGGGCACAAGGTAAAAATAAATTCTACTCTAAAGGAGCTCTTTGTACATTAGGCCATCATGTAAGGGGAGAACCTCATTACACCCAAGTATATACTATACATAATCCTCATAATGCTTATTCTGTTGATCCATTTATTATCCTTAAATATTTTCTATATTGTGCTAACGAGTTTAGTGTACGTATAAATGTATTCAATGTATATATCTGACAAATGATAATTTATAAATTAACATATTGTATATATGATTAGTACATATATTTTATGCTTACTTTATGTTTGCAAAAATATGTAAAAATTAAGTTTGACATATGATAATTCATGGGTTAATATATGTAACAGGTTGAGTGCGTTGATTGTAATGCTGTTAAGTGACAGATAAATATATTTAGTTGGAGTGTATATGCAAATTACCATAAAAGAATTTCGGCTCATGTTGGCATCAGCCAGCTCTGCATTAAATGAAAAAGTTGAAGAGTTTTCTCGAATAGATTCTCTTTTTGGAGATGGGGACCATGGAGTTACTATGGAGCGCATCAGTAAGGAAATTTTGGCAACAGTAGATATGGAATATAACTCGATTTCTGAAATGCTTCGAGATCTTGGCAAACGGATAATGAATGTCAATGGTGGCAGTGCAGGTCCTTTATATGGGATGGTCTTTGATGGTTTTGCAGATGGGTTAGAAGGCCTCTTTTTAGTTGGTAGAGATGAGATGAAGGCAATGTTTAATGGAGCATTAGAAGGTTTATCTGCTCTCAGTAGCGCAAAAGAGGGTGATAAGACAATGATGGACGTATTGATCGTTGCAAACCGAAAAGCAGATGAATGCCAAGATGAATTGCCAGAGTTTTTACATCAAGTAGCTAAAGCTGCAGAAGATGGGGCAGAGAGAACAAAGAATTATCAGGCTAAATTTGGAAGAGCACGATTTCATAAAGAAGCAACTATTGGAACTATGGATGCAGGAGCGTGTTCACTCGCTACATTAATTTCAGGATTTTCAGCAGGACTATTGTAGTCCTGGGACATTAATAATTTGGGGGGTAGATAGGTATGAAGAAATTTATCAATAAACCAGAAGATTTAACAAAAGAACTTCTGGAAGGATTGGCCATGGCAAATGAGGACATTATTGAACTCATTGATGGGAATCTTGTTGTAAATAAAAAGCTCAAAGATGCTGATAGAGTTACTGTGGTGACTCTCGGTGGAACAGGGCACGAACCAGCTCTTCAAGGATTTGTTGGTGAAGGTATGGTAGATATTGCTGTTTGTGGTGATATTTTTGCAGCACCTGGTCCAGATAGCTGCATAAAAGCATTAGAGATGGCTGATAAAGGTAAAGGTATTCTTTTTGTAGTACTTAACCACGCAGGTGATATGCTCACTGCTAATCTTACCATGAAAGCTGCTAAGGCAAAGGGGCTCAATGTCATAAAGGTTGTTACACAAGAAGATGTTACAACTGCACCTCGAGATGACGCTGATAACCGTCGTGGATTTGTAGGTTGTGTTCCCTTATACAAAATAGCTGGTGGTGCTGCGCGTCAAGGAAAAACTTTAGAAGAAGTTGCATCTTTAGCACAAAAGTTTGCCGATAACATGGCTGCTATTTCTGTTTCTCTTACTGGAGCAACACACCCGGTAACAGGTGGTAATCTCGCCATTCTTAATGATGATGAGATGGGCGTTGGTATGGGTCAACACGGAGAAGGTGGTGGCTATAAAATTCCAATGATGAGTTCAGCTGAAACTGTTTCTCTATTGATGGAGGAGTTACTCAAAGACCTAGATATCAAAAAAGGTGAGAATCTCATGTGTGTGATAAACGGCTGTGGTGCAACAACACTCATGGAGATGCTCATTACCTATCGTGATGCAGTTAACCTATTAAAAGAGAAGGGTATTGAAGTTGTCGCAAACATGGTTGGAGAAATACTCACTGTTCAAGAAACAGGGGGATACCAATTATTTATTGCTCGAATGGATGATGAACTCCTCTCCTATTGGAAAGAGCCATCAAATACTCCCTACTACAAAAGTTAAAGTAGAGAGAAATTAATAGGATATAGATGGTTTATCAAGATCCTATATTCAAAGAAATTCGTTAGATTTGCTTCTCTATTAATTTGTTACCAAGACAAAAAGGGGAGCACATAAAATCAACATAACATAGCAGGAGGCTAGATTTGGCTGATAAAGATGGAATGAAAGATGGAAAAGACTACGGTTTTGGTGTAGCACAAACAAAATCGGGTGGGTTCTATGTAAAAGGAATGGAGCATTATGACTGGGGCGTTAAAAATAGATTATCACGAATTTTTAATCCCACCTCTGGTCGAACTGTAATGTTAGCATTCGACCACGGATACATTATGGGCCCTACTCAGGGACTAGAGCGCTTAGACTTAGCTGTTTCTCCATTGGTTCCCCACGTTGATGCTTTGATGGCTACTCGTGGTGCATTAAGAAGTTGTATTGAGCCAACACATGGTAAGGCAGTTGTTCTTCGTTCAAGTGCTGGAAGTTCAGTTCTTGATGATGATATGTCTTTTGAAAACCGTGGCCTCGACATCGATGATGCTATTCGAATGAGTGCTGATTGTATGGCAATTCAAGTATTCATCGGCGGCGGAGGTCAGGTCCAATCAATTAAAAACCTAACCGATACAGTTGATGCTGGAAATCGTTATGGCATTCCAACCCTTGGCGTAGTTGCTGTTGGAAAAGCTATGGAAAGAACTACAAGATATTTTCTTCTTGCAACAAGAATGATTGCAGAGTTTGGAGCACATATTGTGAAAACATACTATTGTGACGACTTCGAAAAAGTGACTGCAGCATGTCCTGTTCCTATCGTTGTGGCAGGTGGGAAGAAAGTTCCAGAAAAAGATGCATTAGAAATGGCATATAAAGCTATGGATGGTGGAGCTCTTGGTGTTGATATGGGACGAAATATTTTCCAAGCAGAGCATCCAGCAGCAATGACTCAGGCAATAGGAAAAGTTGTACACAATAACTTTACTCCAACCCAAGCCTATGAGTTTTATTGCGATTTGAAAGGGTAATCAAAGGCACATGTATTGTGCACATAAAAGATGATGAAGCTATAAGAGGGTGAGAAGAAACCCTCTTATGAAAAAAACAAAAGTGTTAAGGACACTTGAGGAGTATGTATGAAAAGGTTTAAAACTTTGGTCGTAGTTATGGTTCTTTTTGCAATTGCCATAAACGTTTACGCAGCAGGTCAAGTAGAAGATAAGCACCGGGTAGTGTTTACTCAGTTTAGTGGAACAAACCCAGTAGCAAGTGACCTTGCAAAGGGATTTGAAAGCGCAGCTAAAAAGTTGGGTGTTGACTTATGGGTTATGGATAATAAGTTAGATCCAGTACAAATGGTTAATAATGCTAACCTTGCTGTTTCTGCTGGGGATGTAGACTTTTATATTCTCTATACAAATGACATTGCATCAAACCCTCAAATCATGGATATCTTGGTAGCAGCTGACATGCCAGTATTAACAATTGCGACCGATGCAGTTGCATCAGATGGAACAAGAGCACCTCTTATTTTCTCAATGGAAGATAACTATGGTCTCGCTTATGAGTCTGCTTCATATCTTGGAAACTATGCTAAAGATTTAGGATGGGCAGAAGAAGACCTTATTTTCATCAGCATGGGCTTTTTAGAAGCTGGTGGTGTTTTCCTAGAAAGAAGCCGAGGGGCTTTAGAAGGAATACAATCTGCATATCCTAACATTCAATATGTAGAGACAAGTTCAACTGGTAGTGCAGAAGTTGCTCGACAAAGAACAGTTGATATTCTTACAAACAATCCTGGTAAAAAATTCCTTTGCTGGACACACTCTGATGATGTAACAGCTGGTATGATTGCTGCAATTGAAACAAATGTTGGCAAAGAAAATGGACTCATTGTGAGTGGTGGATTAAACGTTGGTATGCTCGATATGCTCAGAAATCCTGATGGAATCCTCGTTGGTAGTATTGATTCAAACTGGTTAGGATGGGGCGATTATGTTCTTCCAATGATAATTAATTATCTTGAAAATGGTGTTGAACTTGATCCAATCATTAGCGCACCTTACGAATTCTTAACTCCAAAAACAGTAGATAATAAGTACCCTAGAAAATAGTGAGTACTATAGAGAGGGCGGGATTTGTTTCCCGCTTCTCTTTAGACAAGGGTGGATGGAGATCTCCTATGTAAAACATAGTTCTATCTACCATGAATTTAATAATAATGGGAAAAAATAGTGAAAATACCTATTACCCATAAAACACGCATCTATAGAGTTGGCTTAAGAGAACTGCCAAAAATAGTGTAACAGTAGGAACCGAAAGTATGGATTATATTCTATCAGCGAGAAAAATAAATAAATCATTTGGTACAGCCCATGTGTTGCGTGATGTATCCTTTGATTTGAAATATGGTGAAATTCACGGTTTGCTCGGTGAGAACGGGGCAGGTAAATCTACTCTAATTAAGATTATGGCTGGGGATTACTCCATGGATAGTGGCGAAATCCTTATTGATGGAGAGCAAAAATATATTACTAAACCATCTGAAGCCCTTGATTTAGGCATACGGGTTATTTACCAAGAATTCAACCTCGTTAAGACATTATCTGTAGCAGAGAATATCTATATAGGTGGAATGCCACGAACTAACCTTGGGTTAGTAGATAAAAAAGAGATGAATCGATGGGCAAGTGAGCTCCTTACAGAATTGGGTATTGATGTAGATGTTCGAGAGATTGTAGAGAATATTTCTGTGGCTGAGCAGCAGTTGGTAGAGATTGCAAAAGCACTCAGTAAGCAGGCTCGTATTCTGATTATGGATGAACCCACAGCGGCTTTAAGTGATCAGGAAACGAGCAAGCTCTTTGATATTGTTCGAAGCCTAAAAGAAAAGGGTAAATCTATCATCTTCATCACTCATCGCCTCTCAGAACAGTTTGAAATGTCTGATCGAATAACAGTATTGCGTGATGGGCAAACTGTTGGAACAGTCGATTCAAAAGATGTTGATAGTGACACTCTTGTAAAGATGATGGTTGGACGGGATGTTGGATCGTTGTATCCAAGACACTTAGTCACTCCTGGTGAAATCATATTTGAAGCAAGAAATCTCCATGTAAATGATCGAGTAAAAGATATCTCGTTCAACATTAGAAGGGGAGAGATTGTCTCGTTCTTTGGATTGATGGGTGCAGGCCAAGAGGCAATATGTAAAGCCTTAATTGGAGATCCTCCAGTTCAAAGTGGAACTATGTTTTTAAATGGAGAAGAACTGATAATTAACAACCTTCGACAAGCCAATAAAAAGGGCTTGGGGTATGTAAGTAGTGATAGAAAACAAGAGGGACTTCTTCCTGAAATGAGTCTTACTTCAAATATTACTACTGCAGCATTTAAAAAATTAGCTAAATATAAAATATTTACTCAAAGGAAATTGGAGAGTGATGTCACAGAAAACTGGATAAAACGGATGAATATTCGATGCAGGGACCAGATGCAACAGATAAGCTCATTAAGTGGTGGGAATCAACAAAAAGCGATGATTTCTCGTTGGCTAAGTAATGACATCAAGCTTTTAATACTCAACATGCCTACACGGGGAGTTGATGTTGGAGCTAAAGCAGAGATTTATACAATTCTTGAAGAACTTGCTAATAATGGGGTAGCTGTTCTCGTCTTTTCATTAGAGTTGCTCGAGGTATTGGGAATCTCAGATCGTATCTATGTATTGTGTGAAGGTGATATCACAGCAGAAGTACCAGTAGAGCAGGCAAATCAGGATATCCTGATGAAACATGCCGTCGCTAAATTTCTACATTTTGGAGGCAAATAACAATGGCGGATAAAGCAAAGAACAAAGCAGTCACGGAGTTCAATTATTATCTTAAAAACCCGGTAGACTTTTTCATTAAATATGGACTATTCGTTATCTTTTTTGCGATGGTTATATTTTTCTCATTCACGAATCCCTACTTTTTGAAGTTTAAAAACTTCAGAAATATCCTCGTAGCAGTTTCCGTAATAGGGGTAATATCGACTGCAATGACAGGGGCTATTATTGGTAGAGGACCTGATTTAACAGTTGGAGCAATTGTTGCAATGTCAGGGTGTATACTTGCAAACCTTGTCCAAATAAATGGATATCCATGGTATGTTGGTATGATAGTCGCCGTTGTTGTTGGAGTAGTTATTGGATTCCTTAATGGCGTTATAATTGTGAAGTTCAATCTTAGCTCTCTCATCGTCACTTTAGGTATGATGAACGTTGTACGAGGTCTCAGTTTTATCCTAGTAGATGGAACAGCTATATTTGTTAATGATTATCGCTTGTTGTATTTAGGAAGGGCCAAATGGTTAGGTATTCCACTTCCAATCATTATCGTGTTGTTCAGTTTTGTGGTATTTGATTTTGTATTAAGAAACACTATTTTTGGTAGACAAGTTTTTTCTTCAGGTGGCAATAGAACTGCAGCTCGTCTTGCTGGTATTAATGTTACTAAAAATACAATTTTGTTATTTGTCCTTTCAGGTTTTATGGCTTCAATCGCAGGTTTAATCACCGTTGGGATTGGAGGAGCTGCTATGCCTTATGTTGGTGAATCGTATGCCCTTGATGCTGTTACTGCTGTATTACTTGGTGGCACAACACTAGCTGGGGGAAAAGGATCTGTTCGCATGACTCTCCTTGGTGTACTAATCATTGGAATTCTTAATAATGGAATGACACTGATGAATGTTCAAACCTATTGGCAAATTACTGCAAAGGGTGCTTTCCTTATATTAGCTATCATTCTCGATAGTCTACAGTACCAAAGAAAGCTTCGATAGAGGTGGGAAGTTTGATGGATAAGAGGTGTTATTTGCTATAAATGATTGAATCAGCAAAAATCTCCTAGGATATTAGGAAGAACTAGGAGATTAATTGATAGAAACATGGCAAGAAATGGCAGTATTGATTTAGATAATTAGACTTGTAAATGCGAGCTATAGTGTGTTAATTTGTTTCTACTGGAGATAATAAGAATATATGGATGATAAAATGAATATATTTACACAACTTGATGTAAAGAAAATTGATAAATTGATTCAAGTGTCAAAAAAATACTATTTTGATGGGTTAACACAAAATCAAATAGCTAAAGAACTCAATTTATCCCGTCCATTAATTAGCAAATACCTCGCAGAAGCGAGGGAGATGGGAATAGTAAATATTTCTATCAAATCACCTCTCGATAGCGACAGTCTTGTAATAGATCTACTCAAGGAGAGATATAGTATTGTAGGTGGTAATTTAATTCCCCCCACAACTCAACCAAGTCTCTCTGAAGGGTTGATTGCTACAGCTGCTGCTCAGTTTTTAATAGAGACTTTTACACCAGGAAAACTTGTAGGAATTGGTTGGGGTAATATTGTGAGTTCTATTGTTGGCATTGTTGAAGAGCAATATGACAAACCTGTCATGGAAGGGGAAGTTTCATCTCTTATTGGTAATTCAAATACTGCAAACAGGAATTATCATACAGATAGTTTATGTCGCAAAATCAGCTCAATAACAGGATTTACCCCCCACTTTATCCATGCTCCAGCCTTGATGGAGTCTCGTGAGGATTACAGTCTGTTAACAAGAACTGAGTCATATAATAAGGTGTTCAAACATTGGGGTAAGTTAGATGTTGCTATTTTCCATATAGATAACTATCCATCAGTTCCAGACCTTGCAACAGCCTCCCGGTTTGGCAATTCATTGTCGAAAAATAAAGCAGTTGGCCACATGCTCACCTACTACTTTGATGTGAACGGTCAATTCATTCATGAAGAAGATGATCTTGTGGTACGAATTCCCCTCGATGTATTGAAGAATATTAAAATCCGAATTGGAGTATGTAGCACAGATGTACATGCAAAAGCACTGCGAGGAGCCCTAAATACTGGGTTAATAACCCATCTCTTTGCAAATATAAAAACAGCTGAAGATGCTATGAGAAATAATTTCACCACAAGTAATTAAACAGATGATTCGATTAATAGGGTGAAATGTATGAGAGTACGTGAGAGTTTAAGTTCAAATATCTATAGGTATGAGTGCAATATAATATGTTTCTTCTAGTTTCTCTAGAGGAAGAAAGAGCTAAAAACGTTTTATAAGGAGATGAATATGTTAGAAGCAAACAAAGAATTAGTGCGTAATTTTTATAAGGT
>CAYVRR010000009.1:0-50568 GCA_964453215.1 uncultured Spirochaetaceae bacterium
AGAAGTAACAATTAAAGCAATAGCAATAAAAGAAGGAAGTAATGATAGTGAAGTAGGTATTGCAACATACAGCCAAATCGCAGTAGATAATCTTACAAATCTAGAACTTTCTGCCTCACCTTCTGACTATGTTTTTAATGGAGATAAATATCATTATAGCTTCTATGTTCCTAACAGCGTGAGTGCCATTGCCGTAAAGCCAACAGGAAATGGAACTATAAAAGTTGACTCCACAGTGGTCTCTTCTGGTTCGCAATCTGCACTTATTCCACTTATCCAAGGAGTTGTGAATAAAATTAATGTGACAGTAGAAGAAAATGGGAAAAATTTTAAAACCTACACGCTATATATACATAGGAAAGTGAGAAACAACCTTTCTAATATTACCCTCGCGTCATCTAACAGCGATTTAGATATGAGTATTGATTTTAACCCAAATGTATATTCTTATGATTTAGGGATGGTTCGAGATATTCAGAAATTAAAAGTCACATTTTCAGGGGGAGGAGAGACATTTTTAAGTTGGCCTAAGCAAGGCATTGGGCCCCTTAATTTAAGCTCTTCTGGTGCAATAGAAAGGTTAGCAGATTTAGGAGATCACGTTATTGAACTCACCACTAGTGATAACGTACAAGGAAAAGAGTCCGTGACCTACACGATATCTTTTACTCATAACAAACCTGTTAGTAACTTACAGGGATTAGTGTTATCAGGAAATCCCATTAACTTCAATTTTTCAGAAAATAATTACAATTATAAAAAGATTGCTTTCATCTCAAATGTTTCAAACTTTACAATAACTCCTACAGGAAAAGGCGTCATACATGTCGATGGTACTGCTATTACTACGAGTAACCCATCAAAAACTATTAATTTAGGTATGGGGGAAACGAAGGATATCGTTATTACAAGTCAAATTGCAGGGTTAGAGGCTGAGACATACACTCTTCAAGTTGGTAGAAGCTATAAATTCCATGATAGAGGTTCAGGTTACAGTCCTCGTTATCTAGAGATTGGCCCTTTTGATATAGGAGAGACAGGAGTACCGTGGAGTAATATTGTTAATCAAAACGTATCAACAACTATTGATATGTATACAGGAATGACAAATAGTGAGAGAATAGTTGCTCAACTAGGTCACACGCATAGTGCTGCTAAACTATGCCTCGATTATGGTGAAGGTACGTTATACAATGATTGGTTCCTTCCATCTTTCGTTACACTTTTGCATTTAAGAGGCAACCATGATACATGGGTTCGCACTAATGGTAGTTCTATGTGGAGTTCCTCAGAATCAAATTATCCTCAACACTCGAGAAAAGAACATGTACATGCAATGGATATCAATTTAGGTGGGCAAGATCATAACGTGTATTATAAAGGCCGTAATGATTTTATGGTTCGACCTGTGAGAGCATTTAATTAAGTTAAAGGCAACTGCAAATAAAAGAAGAGTCATACTGCACGAAGGGTATGGCTCTTCTGGGTATATGTAAAAAAGGTGAATAGTAATAACACCTAATTCACAAAATCTGTGGCAGTGATGAAAGATAGAAAGCATGCTCAACTCACATGGATGAGTATGCATGATCACAACTCTATCTACATTGTTATATTCTGTGTAGTATATAGGTTCAACAAGTCTAATGGGTCTATTGTATATATCACAATACAAAGGTTTACTATGTAACATAGAGGAGGCTATAGATGGCCAAAAAAAATTACTCACTTGATACCCTAACTTCACCACGTGTGGTGCAAGTTCTTATTGGTATCTTGTTTATTACAATGGGGTTTATTGGTTTTTCAACAAGAGGTTCTCTTAGTGAAGATTTTGCAAGGGAGATAGCAGGATTATTTCGTAGTGGAGATAGTGAATTAATTAGGAGCATCGTTTCTGCAATTCTCTTATTAAGTGGCCTTATATTATTATCTTCCTTATTTGTAAATGGGATACCAGTAAAGTTCGTCACTGTTTCAAAAATTGCTATTCTCATTATATGGTTAGCCCTTATCGTAGTGCTTGATGTATTAATTGTAAATTTTGGAAGTTTTAATGGAAATGAGTGGTTTGTTTGGATAGAACAAGTTGTTATCCATCTTATTGTCCTTGTAAGCATCATGAATATTAGAGAGTCATAAAAAGATAAAACTCCTCGATAGGAATTTTTATTAGTAAAAAGAACGATGAATCAACACATGCATCAATGGTTTTCTCATGTTTTTAAAAAGGCTATACTGATAAGTAAGAGGCACATATGGAAGGAAATTCACGTAAAGATATTACCCCTGGCTTAAAAGTAGCAATCATACTAAAAGAAGATCAGAGAAGTGGCAATCTCACTGATGGAGTAGTGAAAGATATTCTCACTAATTCCCCTTACCATCCCCATGGCATCAAGGTACGCCTTATTTCTGGTCAAGTTGGTAGAGTTGCGAAGATATATAAACAAGAGTCCTAAAAGGATTTAGACCATTCATCAATTGTTCAATAAAGAAAGAGGGATGAAGAATCCTCTTGTGATCTGTCTAAAATCGTACATCTTTATGAATAGATGAGGAGGTAAAAAGATGGAACAAATCAAAGTAGCTAGCGTTCAATTTCAACATGAAAGTGGAAATAAATTAGAAAATCTCAAAACAATCACCTCATTTGTTGAGCAAGCTGCTGCATTAAACGTACAACTCATAGTGTTCCCAGAGATGTGTATTACAGGATATTGGCATGTTCGTAACTTAAGTGAGATTGAAGTAAATAAGTTAGCTGAAAATGTTCCACAAGGCCCCTCAACAAAAGAGTTAGTGAATCTTGCTAAGAGTCATCACATTCACATTGGAGCTGGTCTTATAGAAAGATCAGATGAGGGAGAACTGTATAATACCTACGTGGTAGCTCTTAGTGATGGAACAGTACATATCCATCGCAAATTACACACATTTATTAGTGCTTTTATGAAAAGTGGCAACTCCTATACAGTCTTTGACACCCCAGAGGGAGTAAAGATGGGCGTCCTTATATGCTATGATAACAATATTATAGAAAATGCCCGAATCACTTCTTTGATGGGGGCACAAGTTCTTCTTGCCCCTCATCAAACAGGGGGATGTAACTCAGGAAGTCCTAAGGGGATGAAAACTATCGATGTAGCCTTATGGGAAGAGCGAAATAGTAAAAAAGAAGAGTTACAAGCAGAATTTCAAGGACCCAAAGGAAGAGGATGGTTAATGAGGTGGCTCCCATCTCGTGCCCATGATAACGGCATGTTCCTCATCTTCAGTAATGGAGTAGGCAGGGATGACAATGAAGTTCGTACCGGTAATGCTATGATTATTGACCCATATGGAGAGATCCTTGTTGAATCTGTATCTATTGAAAATGATATGGTAATTGCTGATCTTGATATATCTTTATGCTCATCTAGTAATGGAAAAAGATGGATGAAGGCACGGAGAGTTGAGCTCTATGAGCCCCTCACTATAAAAACAGGAGATGAAGAAGATACAAGAAAAGTGCGGTTCCATCATCTCTCATCCTCACGTACTCCATAGCATTGTAGAGAGGGGATAAGGTTCTCTCATAGTTCTTCATTATATCATCAGTTTTACTTTATGAGAGTACTTGAGAATATCACGTGTCCCTTTTGCATTCCTTATTACCCTTTGTACACCGCATATGTCTATTGGATTGATTCCTGCTAACATAGTGATAGGTAGATGAGCAAACACCTCTGGTCTCATTATGGTGCTAGGGCCCATAAGAACTGTTGGAATATTCCTATTTCCTAAGCGACTTAGTACCTCTTCACATGTCCCATTGATTACACTCGTTGCAGTGAGAACAAGGGCATCGGCTTCATTTTTTGACCAATCATAAAACTCATTCTCATTACCAATAGATTTACCCTTATCGTAGCACTTCACTTCTACTCCATTACGATTAAAGTAGGCCACCACAGGGTCAAAATGTCCCACCATTGCAACACTTCCTCCATTCGGTATGTGTAGATCACTCATCAGGTCACCAGAATCTATGGGACACGTAGCAACAAAAGGTTGGTTTAGTGCATTCACTGTAGCAATAGCAAGTACACGAGAAAGTCGTGTATCTACTTTTAATCCATTGAGAAGATTAATTGCAACTTCACCCTCATATTCTTTTCTCTCTTTATTCACATTACAGGAACCCATTTGATCTAAGAGTGTGCAACAAAGTCCACACCTTCCATCTTCTAATAATACAGATGTGTAGCCAAGAGAGATAGTGACACATTTTACTCGTATAGAATTCGCTTCATGAGAAAATATTGAGATAATTTTTTTATCTAGTTCCATTGTATTATACCTTTTTTTAATGATGGGAGAAATCACGAACGTAGAATGTATGCCCTTCATAATGCGTAGCTGAGATTAACTTCTTTTGTATTAAGTTATCGACAATTGAATAGTCACTTCCATTGTGTTGTAAAAGTTCTTTCACTGCATCATCACGCATAGGGTGAACGGCTGTAATACTTAATAGATCTTGTGATGAGTCACCTGAATTGCTAAATTCATTTCCTTCATAGCCTATTAAATACTCAACTACATTTATTTCTTTTTTGAAGATTGAATAGGCTTTTGTAAGAGAATTCTCACGTGCTTTTTCGACCCACTTTAATGCAGGTGGTCTCGTTGGGATAGAGAGATAGGCACAATGGGGCTCTAAAGAGCCAATGAAAGTTGCCATTCTTTCTAACTCATCTCTATTGGTATTAACTTTTTCTACTAACATCGACTCACTCATTAATAGGTGATCGGGGTTTTCTTTGAAACGATGAGCAAACTGTTGTAACCCAGCAAGAATCACATCATGATTTAGATTCTTATGAGGTCGGTCAATCTTTTTCCAGATATCTGTTGATATAGCATCTACTTTCACTGAGACCCAAGTAGCTTCAATTAATGCATCTTGTACTTCCTCTTGCCACAATAACGTACCGTTAGTGATAATGGCAACTGGAATAGAAAACTCTTTTAGTCGAAGAATGAGTTCTTTGAGGTTCTTATCGAGTGTTGGCTCTCCATCTGGAACGATGGTGAGATAATCGAGATGTTCACCCTTTGTTTTTGTTTGTTCCAGTTTCTCTTTTACTGCTTCTGCTATGTGTATAGGAGAGAAGAAATCTCTCCTTTCTGTACTCATATGTAAAGCTGTGCCTAATTGACAATATATGCAGGCATATGTGCAGTGCTTTGGGGGAATATTATTGATTCCTAGACTTTGACCTAGCCTTCTAGAAGGGACAGGTCCAAATATTTCTAACATCTATTATACTTCCTATGTAAGAAAGAGAGGCCCTATCAGTGTAGGACATCCCTCCTTGTATATAAGAGATTAATCACAATTATTAGTTTCTCATATTTTTAACAATAACTTCAGCAGCTTTAATTAATGGGTATCCAGCAGGGGAACCTGTGAGAAGGGGCTGAGTACCAATTTGCATGGTAAGTAATGCTTTCACCGTTACACGATTTTGAATAAGGAATCCTATAGCATTAGTGAGTTCTCCTGTACTATATCCTCCATAGACTTCACCACCGAGAATCATTCCACAATCAGCTGCTACAATGAGTTTCACTGTTTGCTTATGGGAATGGCTAAGATTGCCAGGGTGTGTATCCATACCAGTAAAACTTCCACTCATGATAGCAAAGTCTTCTTGAATTGCTCGAACTTCAGTTATCCCAGCTGTACCAAAGGCATGTTCACCAATCGCTGTTGAATAGATAGCTATTGTACCAGTAAAAGGTTTACAGGGACTTAAGGTAAATAAGTTCATTCCAGCGGTTCTCGCTTCAGCACAACCGGTGGAAGCGAGCATTGTTCTATCAACCTTACGGGTAACAAAATCTCTCTTCTCTGCACAGTCTCCTACCGCTACAATATCATTAGAACAAGGAATAACACGCATATATTCACAGGTTCTGATAAATCCAAATTCATTGAGTTCAATCCCAGCTTTAGCTGCAATAGCAGTATTTGGTGCATACCCCATGGAAAGAACAACAGCGTCAGCTTCTAACTTTTCACCTGTTGATAGGATTATATGAGTAACTTTTCCATCTTTTCCTATAATTTCTGACACGCCGGCACCGGTAACAAGATTCACCCCTCGCTCACTTAGGTGCTCTTGTGCAATCTTTCCAAACTCTTCATCAAATGCTTTGTTGAGTATTGTTTTTTCAATCTCAACTAAAGTGACATTGAAATCTTTCTTATTTAACTCATCTGATACCTCAACGCCAATAAAGCCAGCGCCTATGACGACAATATTCTTCGCAGTAGAGATTTTTTGTACCATAGCATCGAGATAGACTTTGTTCTTTGGAATCGTAAAGACATTCTCTAGTTCTGCTCCCTTCAACCACTTTGGGCGGGTAGGAATAGAACCAAGAGCAAGGATGAGTTTGTTATATACAAACACTTCCCCCTCTTTGGTATGAACGGCATGATCATCTACTTTAATATCGACTACTTCATCAATAACAATCTCAACTCCAGCACTGGTGAGGAGCTTATCTGGTAAGATGTTTTTATCGCTATCTTCGAGGGTTCCAAAAATATAAGGAATTCCACATGGAATGAGTACCTTTTCCTCTTTTCTAATAAGGACAACTTCTTTTTGTGGATATGTTGATTTGGTAGTGATAGCACCTTGCAATCCTGATGCTCCGCCTCCAACAATTAATACATCAATTTTTCTCATCTCTTTTCTCCCTTGTATATGTGTTCATTTATTAATCGATGATTCTAAGATTTTCATTACACAGCTTGCATGTTTTTTGTTCTCGGGTTTGGCATTCAAATAATTCATTACTTTCAGTATCAACTATACGTAATAGATTCCCAGCAAGGACTTTGAGTGCTTCTCGCTCTACTTCGTAGCGCATGAAGTACCCACTCTTTGTTCCTGTAACAAGGTTAGATGCTTTAAGAACCTTCAAGTGCTGAGAAACTGCAGCCTCTGATATCTGCAGTCTCCTTGCTAATCCTCCGACACAATATCTACGCATAAGTAGCATCTTTACGATACTAAAACGAGTTTTATCAGATAAAGCTTTCATCATTTCAAATAATTCTGCCAAATTTCTTTCCTCTTTTAATCAATTTTTAATTAAGTGTTCACTTAATTAAAATAACACACGAAATACGAGACCACAAGGAAAAATATGAGATAATGTATGGGAATGTACTTATCAAAAAGCTGATTATCCTTAATAAGGAGGTGATTTAGCAATTTTTGAGTATGATAAAAGAGAAGATGTGTATATAAAGCAAAATAGAGATAAGAGGTTAAATAGTGCCTATTATTTAAACCTTTAGACTCCCTCTAAAGCCTCTCGAAGAGTAATAAGAAGAGGCTCCATTATGGTAGACAAATAGATGGTTATATCTATTGTCGCAAAACAGGGCACCTCCGAGTTGATGAATTTCTACTGGTGTGTGAATCTAACTAGAAGTTTTCGTATCAAAGGAGCCAAATGTTTGTAGGTAACGGTATTCACTCTCTGTTAATAAAGAAATACCCATGCTTTTTGCTACATGTATAGTGCTATCAAGTGGTTTATTCTGTTTTCGCTCTTTAAGAGCTTTCTCATCATAATTTAGATTGCGCCTTCCTCGTGGGCTCATTTTTTGAGCAATCAAAGAAAATATACTGATTGAATAGTGCCTCATATCCAACTACATCGGGCTCACCACCCTCTCTTTCCATCTCATGTAAGGACCAAAGAGAATCGTAGTTACGTGTAAGATGCTGCTCTACACTCTTTCATGCAATATCGATGTGTCTCTCTTTGTGTGTGTGAAAGCGAGAATGAAGTATCTCTAATAAGTCACTAATATTCTTACTTGATAATAGATGTTCCATTAGACCTCCTTTGCTCGTGAAAATATTATAGCAACTATATTTCTTTAATAGCAATGAATTATGATAGCGATTATATAAGGTTGTGTAGTTGTGTATGTATCATCGATGATGAAATGAGAAAATCTTATGTATGTATCAAAGAGAAACTGGAAGATGAGATCAAAAGGGGATCAATTTTTGGTATGCTTTCCCATTAGTTGAGTAAAAATCTATCTAGGGTGTTTGTTTTTGTAGGTTGCAGCATTTTTATGTGCAATTTTTCCTAACATAAAGAATAGTGCATCGGAAAATCTCTCTTCAAAAAGAGTTAATAGTGAGAGAAGTAAGCTATTTTTTACTTGATAAAATTTTTTTGGTTTAGAAGAAGTGATGGCTTTATAGAGAGCTCTATCAAGATATTTTGTATCATTTGCATATCTACGTTCCCAATTAAGTATTGGATAGAGTAATTTTAAGATTGGACCATATATTTTTTTGTTGTCTCTTTGAATGAGTTAAACTCTTTTAGTCTCTTTGTATGCATAGGGGGGCGAAAGGATCTAGGTTGTATGCAAATAACATGATAGCCTAAAAAGGATAGCTCTCGTCGGTGAGTATCATTGTAGGCTTCAAGAGCTTTTTTACTGATAGTATACGCTCCATTAAAAGGGATAGAAGGAAATCTTCATCCTTCAGAGCTACAGTCTATAATTCTACCTTTAGGTGAATTGAGGATATCAAAAAAGACTTGATGAACGAATAAGGAACCCATGAGGTTTACATTGAGTAATCTTTCTATAAGAGGGTGATCTATTTCAATCATCGAGTGCATAGTAAAGGATTTTGCCATATTAATAATTGCATCAAGGTGAAGCGTGTGACCCATTATCTTCTCATTTTGCACCTTGTAAGGAGGAGAGGGAGGTAATATCTGCTTGAATTAATATAACCTTCTTTGTATCTAACTCTTTTAATGTGAATGGAGCACTGTCGAGAGCAAATATTGTAAATTCATCGTTTCTAAGTGATGCAATTAGAGATCTATCAAGCCCACTAAGGGCTCCTGGTATAAGGATATATTTCATACAACGTATTGTAATACAAGAAGAAGGCTTAACGTGTGATAATTGTTAAGATAGCGTATACCAATTTACGCAAATGAGGGGGGTTGTTTATAGTGGTGAGAATGCTTTTCTCGGTAATCAGCTACTAGTGAAAGTATTAATTCATGCCCCTTTTCATTTGGGTGAATACCATCTTTACCAATTAATGAGCGGTAATTACTCTGTGAAAGAAAACCCTGACGAATATCGATAACTCGTGTATGGGTCTCTTTAGCAATCTCCTCTACCATCTTCGAGTATAGTTCTTGAAAGCGTTCAATACTGGTCACCTCTTGTAAAAAGATAAGAATATTATCTTTATTGAGTCCTTTTCTACAAATATGGGCAAGGTATCGCTCACTATCTATTGGGGGGAGGGTTGCAAGGAGAACCTCTATATTACGCTCTTTAAGGAGCGAGATCATCGAAGTAAGAGTTTCTTTAAAAAGGGGGAGTGGGGTGTTAGGTTGGTGCTCCTCTAATGGCCTTAAAGAGACTTCTTCCCAAAGGAAATCACAATCATTTCCCCCAAACTCTAATAGAACATAATCATAGGTGATATCTTTTTGTAAGGCACGTTTGAGTAATTGCATCCCCTTACCAACAGTGCAGCCAAACATTGTACTATTATATATTTGTAAAGCTAATCTTGCTCCAAGATTCTCAACATCCTTTTGTGGTAGCATCGAATACCTATCTTCACTTTCGTTATAGACAACCCTTTTTAAAATAGAGTCTCCAAATATTCTTACCTTTTGCATACATTACATCTCCTTATCTACATCTATTATGGTACTCACTAAAGAATGAGATAGATATGAGGTGTAATAACTAAAATTATGCATTATTTATAGTTAATGAAGACTAGTTATATATGACTACCTTTATATGAGGAGTATTTATTCACATTGATGTGTTGAAAGTGTCTTACAAGGTATCATCTATATCATCAACCATATATTCCCACATTTCATGTTGATGATAAAAAATAGAAGTAGCATTTCTTTTTATAAATTCACTTTCATCCATACCATCTATTTGAAACGGCCTCTTCACCCTTTTAGGTTTACCAGATATAGATTTACTCACGAATTCATGTTGTCCCGTATTCTTTTTTGTTTTTTTCTTGTTTTTTTTCTTTTTCATTTTTGTTTATTTGCCTTGTGTATGAGCTGTTTTTAAGAAATTACGTACAGAGACGAACATATCTCACAAATCTCCCTTTATGAACTCTACACCTCTCAATAATAGTGAAACCTGCTAAGATGATCTGTTCATCCATATTACTAGAAGTGACAATTACTAACTTTTTTGTAATGCGTCTAGAGGTGTTGATGATATCTTGTTGCTCAGTATGGGTGGAAGCGGTAAAGAGGCCATAGGGTAAATCAACAATTGCTACATCATATATTCTATCTATTTCATGCATATCACCTTTGGTGATGCAATTTGGATAGCCAAAGTAGGCAATATTCTTTTTAGCTTGCTGGGCAACAAGGTAGTGTAATTCAAAGCCCTCTACATTAATTCCTATTGATAAGGCTTCAAGAACCACAGTACCCACTCCACAACAAGGATCAACTATGTGTGGGTTATCCATATTCCCAGTTGCAATATTAACAATAGCTCTCGCTGTGCGCGTCTCTAAAGAGTTACTATTTGTATATGGCTTTAGGTTGTGGGTTTGCCACTTGTTTTCATTTTTTTCATATATTCCAAATATCCACCTGCCATCTACTATCGTAGTTCCTAATTGGATAGAGGGGTTTTTCATATCTACATTTCCCCTAATCACATACCCCAACCGATGGGCACTTACTAGCCAAGAGGGGTAATCAAGTTTCTCATCTTCTATTTTAAACCGTGCAAACTTAAAATTATTATAGGCAATACTATGATCTTTAAGAGTTTGTACTAACAGATCTAAAGTGGGTGCACTGTGAACAATAGTGATTCTAAACTTAACAAAAGGACTTCTTGATGGGTCAATGTTTTTATGAGAAAAGAAATATTTTTTGGTGATATTAACACCAAAAAGAATTTTCATCTCTAAGTGGCACAATTCTTTCTCTTTTTGAGGATAATTGATTGCATAAAAATATATTTCTTCATTCTTGTTGTTCACTTTATCACCTAAATTATTAATACCCATCTTCTACACGAATCCTCATTAATTAATAAGTTCCTTTTTCCCTGATACGGTTTTTGAAAAGTCTATCCTATTTCCATCTATTCTTGTAATTCTTTTTTTCATTTTCTTTTCTATTACATGGAAATGGGGTTCTTGAGAGGGAGTAAAGAGGGTAATAGCTTCACCAGGATTTTCTGCACGCCCTGTTCTTCCTATTCTGTGTATAAACACTTTGACAGATCGGGGTAGTTCATAGTTTATTACAAAGGGAAGTTCTTCAATATCAATTCCACGAGATAAAAGGTCTGTTGTAACAAGCACTCTCAAAGCTCCTGTTTTAAAGTTTCTTAGAAGTTCTGTTCTCGCTCCTTGACTCTTTTTACTATGAATTGAAGCAGCTTCAATACCATTTTTTCTTAATTTATCTACTACTCTATCAGCTCTTTTAATAGATGAGGTAAACACAAGGACTTGTTCCATGTTTCTACTTGTAATAAGGTAACGCAAAAGTGGCCCTTTTTTCTCATCTGAAACACAATACGCGCTCATTTTTATATGGTCAATTGTCTCTATTTCTTCTTCTATTTTGATCACAACAGGGTCGATTAAAAGAACTTTTTTTAGTGATTGAATCTCTTCATTTAAGGTTGCAGAAAAAAGGAGGTTTTGACGACGGCGTGGTAATAATGGATATATTTGATCCATCTCTTTTTCAAAGTTAGAAGCTAACAACTTATCTGCTTCATCAAGAACGAGGAGCTCAAGATCCTTTATGTGAACCGCATTCAAAGAGATAAGTTCTAAGAGCCTACCAGGCGTAGCTACTACCACATCTACATTGTGTAGGGCCATCATTTGGGGATTTATTGAAGGGCCCCCAAAGACTGCAAGGCTTTTAATAGGCAGGAAGGAATTTCTTATGTATATAGTGAATACAGAGTGAATTTGAGAAGCTAATTCTCTTGTGGGAACTATTACTAGAACCCTTATATGTCTATTTTTTAGAACTTTCTTTTGTTGTAATTTCATCAAAATAGGTAATACATAGCTAAGAGTTTTACCAGAGCCTGTTTTAGCAATACCAAGAATATCTTTACCTGCTAATATGGCAGGAATTGCCTTTGTTTGAATGGGGTAGGCATCTGTTATCTTCTCTTGCTTTAAAGTAGATAAAAGAGGCTCTTTGATTTTGAGAGAAATAAATGACATAATGAGAATAATCCTTTTTATCGACTTAATAAGCACGATCTTTGGTATGAGTTTCCTATCAATCATACGCTGAATTTCCCTTTTGAGTACAGGGGCACCCTAAGTATATAAAAAGTTATAAGACAGCACGCAATTGAGCCTTTACCCTGTGAAAGGAATATGTACATATTTCTCTTTGATGAATGAGTAATCTCACCTGTAGCTCATTACCCCCTTTACCATATGATGTAGTTGTATGGTAGGGAGGAGGTGTGGTAAAAATTTGTGATGTTAGTATGTATGGGTTACACCATGATGCTTTTAAAAATGAGTCTATGCTTCCTCACTATCTTTAAGAAGCAAAAAATAGATTAATCAATCTTCACACTTCCAACATAGTAGTAGCCACTAATTTCCTTAACCTCTTTAAGGGTGGTAAATGAATAAGTTGACTTATTTGATACATAGAGGTGACTAAGGGCAATTCCCATATCGATTTGATTCATTTTGTTATAAACTAATCCTTTAAGAAGGCCAACTTTTACACAATATGCATGAATATAATCTTTATCAGTTACAAAATACCAGGGTTGTGAGTTTGTACTCGATGGAGCTAATCGTGCACTTTCAACTCTCTCATCGCTTATGTTAGAGATCTTTGATAGAGGTTTTCTTCTAAATTGGAATTGTTCTCGATGTGGGCTATCAAGTGCTTTACCAAATGCAAGAGCGATTACAAATTCTAATGTTGAATCATTTTTATCAGTTGGTCGAGCGAGTCCTAACCAACAAGAGCCCAGATTGAGGCTAGAAAGATATAAATCCATCTGCTGAAATAAGAACCCAACATTCATTAAGTAGCCATCAGAAGGTTCACTAGAAATGAGGATGTAATGGGGAGCTTTTACTGGAATTAAGTTTTTCACATCTTGTGGTTGAACAAACGAATACTCTACCTCTATATCTTCATATAGTGGTTGTAGATTTGTAGCAAACTCTTCTATCTTTTGTAAAGTAGGTTTATCAAGTGGTGTTAAATCATATTTTCTTGTAGATTTTCGTGTAGCTATATACTCTTTTAACATAATCTCATCCTTCTTGTCACACATATATGCAATTACGTGCATTTGTATTGATGTATTACCTTAACATACACCTTAGAGGATGAAACGGCTATATTTAGTGATATCTATTTTCCTCTCTTGAACGACTTTTCTTGTGAAGAGTATCTACTATTGAGGAAATCTGCAAATTTTGAAGCTACATTATCTGATTTTTTAAGATAGAGGGGCCCAAGAGCAAATGTTTCATAATTAATATTTTTTAGATACCTAGTGATTGGAATGAGTGCAATGATGAAAGTGATTATTGACGCAATTAAGAATCCATATCCAGTATACTCTATTGGCTTAGTGCTAAAGTATAGGGTAAAGAGGGTATTTGATAAGAGAAAAGAGAAAGCAATAAGGAGGGCACTATTTCTTTTTTCAAAGTATAACAAGACTAAAATAAAGATAAAGGAGCTAATGTTAAACAAAGCACCAATAGTTGTTATTTTAAAGATATCCCTAATGACATAATTTAAATGTAACAATCTAAAAATTGGATCTGCTAACAACACTACTGTGACACTTATTAATAGTTGAATGATGAATGTATAAAAAAGATTATATGTAAGCGATTCGATCATACTTTCTTTAGAGATATTAATCTCTTCTAATGTTTGAGATGTATTCACATTCCCAAAATATGTTTTATAGGTTACGTAAAATTCAGTTTCTATAATCACAAGAAAAAGGACTAATGTTACAATTGTAGTAAGATATGATAAAAATATTGCATTGTCATAATAGGGGGCGAAGATAAAAAGGTCATAGATTTTTACCTGATAATCACTAAACCATATAATAATATTATCGATCCACAATCCACATGTATAAAATAAGCCAATAAAACTCAACACACCATGCTTCCCAAATGAGCGAATAAAATCATATTTATAGGGGCTTCCATAGTGGAATGCAGAAAAAAATGTGTGGCTAAGGATGATAAATATTACACTTAACCCAAATATATAGGCTAGTAAAGCATTTGTTGAATGCTCTAACTCATTAAACGGCAGTGGGTTTTCAAGGAGATAGAACATTAGGCCAACAGTCACCAATCCCCCTATCACATAAGAGAAGGCAATGAGTTTATAGTTTTTCACCGCACTTAAAAAAATCATCACAACCCAAATCATTGATATTAAGATAAAGAGAAATGAGGAGAAGAGTTTGTAATAAAATGGGAGGGGAGTTCGGATAAAGAATAATAGAGCGGTGGCTAAACTTATAAAAAACACAATATTATTAAGGCCAAGAAAGGTGGGTTTAATAGCCTCATACTCTTTATTGTAGAGCTTGTCGGAAATGTAGCGAGTTACAAGGAGTTGAAAGGGTGCGATAAGTATTTGGGAGAAGAGAAAGCAGTAGACAATAGTTGCTGAAAAAAGATCTCGTTCAATATAACTGATATTTGATATCTTCATCAAAATTAATAGAGCGTTAATAGATATTACACTAATAATCCATGGGCCTGCTGCAATAAAAGAGGAGTAAAGGTATGCAAGAGCTCTACGAGAAAATGTCTTTTCGTTAAACATTTTCTTTAATGAAAAACCAATTCCAGCCATACTACTACCTCGCCTTACCCTTGATACTTTTTGTGCACAAAATCATAGATTTTTCTATAGCTCGAAATCAACACTTTATCGTTATACAATCGTTTCACTCTTTGTAATCCATTTTCTCCCATGCGCTTTCTTAACGTGGGGTTATTAATTAATTCTAATATAGCTCTAGAAGTATCACTTGGGGATGCAAGCTTTGTGATAAGACCACAAGGACCCTCATACGAGTCTTCTTCTAATAATTCTCTGCAACTGCCCACATCTGTTGAAATACTTGGAATCTTTGCACTCCACCCCTCAAGAATGACTAAAGGTTGTCCCTCCGAGATTGAGGTTAAAACAAGCATATCTAATTTCCCTAGATATTCAGCTATATCTACTCTACCTGTGAATATGATTGAATCTTGAAGATTGAGAAGCTTTACTAAATTGAGACATTGCTCTGAATAAGCTGAGTCCTCTACTGTTGGGCCAATAAGATAGAATTTTACATTATCGACCTGATCTTTTACAATTCTAAAAGCTCGAATCATTGTCATCACATCCTTAATTGGAACAATTCTTAGAATTGAGCCAACATTAACCCCATCATGCTCTTCTTGTTTTATATTAAGTTTATCGTAATTAATCCCATTAGGAGTTATCCTTGTTTTTTCAATATCAACTCCAAGTCTTATTTGAATATCTCTATTTGCCTCAAAAAGGGATGTTACAATATCTGCCCTTTTATAAGCTGCAGATGAGATTGAGTAAAAATAATCAATCCAAAGTTTTTTATATATTCCCTTAACCCAATTAGCTTTTAATAGCTCTTCTTCCCTCTCTCTTCCATAAATGCCATGTTCTGATATCACAATACCTGCTTTTTCTTGTACTGCAAAAGAAGTTGCTAAAATTCCCGCATACCCTGTTGAAGCAGAGTGGAATATATCAGCTTCTTCTGATTCTTGTTGAATTAAATAAAGGAGGGGGAGGAACATATTTCTTAATGTCCAAAAAAAGATGTTGAAAATCTCTTCACTATATTTCTCATTATAGAGGTTAATCACTTCATTGAAAAAGAACTTACTTTGTAAAAAGTCGATACAAGTTCCAACTCTTTTAGTATCATTGATGAGATTGATTATAAATTGCCAATCAACTTCTGGTGAGCTTCTTAATAATGCAATCAATTGCTCCCTCTCTATTTCATTAAAGGGATATTGTTTTACACACTTTTTATGTTTTATGCGTGTGAAATCATTTAAGTAGATAGTTCTGATTTTTATAACGTTTGTAGGTATCTCATATTTATACTCAACAGCTTCTTTTTTACTTGGCATAATTGAGACAACCTTAAAATTAATATCTGGAAAAGAGGAGATAATTTGATGAATCCAACTAGAGACTCCCCCTGCTATGTAGGGGTAGGAGCCTTCAGCTATCATACATATTGTCATCAAGGTCCTCCTCTGTTATAAAAAACTTATACAATTTTTTAAGTGCAGGTTCACTATCTAGATGGTCTTTTTTTAAGGTTCTTAACGTGTCGACTACTTGAGATATGTACCCTTTTTTCATCTGAATATGTAGTTTGAGTACAATTGAATTTGTTGTTTTCCCAAATTCCTTCTCAATTCTATGGTTTATCAAGGTAGCGTTATAAAAATCATTTATTTCAAGAAATGCATAAAATAGACTATGAAGTGCATCCTCATCATAACTCTCTCTCTCCACTTTTTGTAATAGCAAGTCAACATACTCTTTTTTAAATATCTTGATACTATCTTCTCCTATTAAAGATGAGTTTATGTACTCTTTATAGCTAGCGATGAGTTTATCTAAAGATGAATCACTATGTGTAATAATAAATTCTTCTCTTAATGAGCTAATGTGAGAGGTAAATTCATTCTCTTTGCTATTAAGGAGGGTTGCAGAGTAGTGTTGCACCTCTTTATCCTCTGATTCTAACCCTTTTTTTAAGATTTTTACATTATCAACTTTTAATGAGTAGTGAGAATCTATTAATATCTCTTTCTTCTTTTCCGGATCAATATAGGTAAACAAATCAAGAAAGCTCATTGTTTTCATTTCACTCTCATAATTAATTCTTCTTCTGTACTCTGTATTGCTTTTACTAGAGAGCAATTGCTCATAATCACTCATAATATCGTTGCTATCGAGAAAGAAATGGCGAGTTGCGTAGAGGGTAAAGAATATAATCATTCCAAGAAGTGGCATCCAGAGGATGATGTAATAGGGAACTTCATCAAACTCACTGTTGAATGTTAAGAAAATTCTCCAGCTAATGAAAAATAAAAGGGTATGGATGAATAGTATCTGCCATAGATATTGCTCAGTCCATATGAGAACTATAATAACAAAGATATCTAGTATCATAATTGAGGTATATATAAGGAATTTTAAAAATTCTCTTAGTGGTTTTTTTACCTGTGGTTGCAAAACAATCTCTTTAATATCATTTTCTCCTAATCTTTTATATATGTAGATTTACTCATCTTCTTGTTCTGAATGTTCTTGTTGTAATGAGGCTACATTAATCTTTACTAATTTATTTCCAAAATTGTCTTCTATTCTCTTTTCAATGAGGATTGCATTTTTCCTTTTTGTTGCTGGCAGTAAGAAGATTATAATATTCTTCTCTTGGTTATAGTAGGCAAGATCCATACTCCTTAAATTCTCAACGACCAATGTATCTATCTCTTTGAACTCACAATTTTCTAATCTGTAGGCTAAAATAGAGTACTCCATTCCAAATTCTACCTTTCTCCTTTTTTCAATTTTGATCTGTTTTTCAAAATAATCAGGGTCTTTTATCAGATTTGTGTTTTCTAAGAACTTACTCTCTGTGAGATGTTCAACATAGGATGCTTTTTCTAGTGATCTATTTATCCAATCGATAATGAGTTGAAATAGATTAAAGGCATATTCAGAAATCATGTCAAACTCCATGCTCTTAATAACTACTACTGCAATAATTTTCTTATCACTAATTAAAGGAGCTGCCATAAGGTATGTATCAGTATCATCACTATAGGAAGGATTCTTGATTACACCTCTCTCTCTTTCGAGTTCTATAAGCCATGAACATGTGGACGCTACTATTGAGGTGTTTTGTATGACATCCCCATAAGATATTTTTAAACGGAGAAAGTCTTGTTTTCTGTCGAGTGTGTAGAGGGCAAGTTTTGTTGCCTTTAAGTATTTCTTTAATATTCCAATAGTCTCAGTATAAATTTCTTCAATTTCAAAGCTTTCAAGTTTTTTTGCAATATCGTGAAGACCAACAATAGTTTCATCAGATTTAATTATTTGGCTCTTTAAATCTTTGTAAATAGTCTCTAGAGATAAGAAGTCTTTTTCGAGGTAATAATTCTCTTTAGTTAACTTCTTAATTTCATCATCTGCATTTTTTAACTCTCTCGTATGATTATCTTTGAAGGCACCTAATATAACACCACCCCATAAAAATAAGAGGGGGTATTTGTAGTTGTTGAAATATCTAAAAAAGAGCTCTAAACTCCCGTGAAGCTGAATATAGACATCTATGTAAAAAAGAGAAGAAATAAGGGCACTGATAAGAGAGAGTTTAATTCCATATCGCAATCCTATAAAAAGGGAGAGAAATAGGAGGGGGTGGGGATGGAGTTCTAGGTATATATTTTGGTTAGGTTGTTGTACATAGAAAAAGAAATAGATGAGACCATTTATGAGAAGTGTTTCAAATATTACTATGATAACTAATCCTAATCTACGCTCTTTGTGTATCAATTGATAACTCCTCTTATTGAGCAAAATCTCCATTATAGCTTACAAGAGAAACATTTGAGACTCCTGTAACTTCTGCTAACTGTTCAACTAGTTCGGTTCCTCCTCCAATTAATTTTAATTCAAGAGTGAGTTCAGTTAATCCACGAGAAACTGTTTTAGATTTTATTTTATAATTTACTTCCCCTAAGAGGTCAAAAACTTGATCACTTCCTTTTGCCTCATGATGAATTATGAGTAGGTATACATTATTTGTGTTTTTAAATTTCAACAAAACATACAACACAAGGCCAATTAAGAGGGAACTGATTACAGTAAGCGCATAAAGACGAGCACCAGTTGTAATCCCTATTGCAATTGCCCAAAACATGAATACGATATCTAGGGGCTCTTTTACTGCTGTTCTAAATCTCACGATACTTAAAGCCCCTACCATCCCTAAAGAGAGGACGAGGTTCGAACTAATCGTTAAGATGATTTCAGAAGTAATGAGGGCCATGACTACTAAAGAGACATTAAATTTATGGCTATAAATGTTTCCACTATATGTTTTTTTATAGATGAAAAACATAAATAGGCTCATTACGAATGTTACAACTATAACACCTACTATATCTTGTATTGAATAGGTTCCTAAAAAAGATGATTCAATCACGCTATTTTTGAGGATGTCATTAAAATTCAGCACGTTATTCATGCACGATTCTCCTTATTGAATGTAGTCTCTGCAGAGCAAAAATTTAGAAACTGATAATCTTGTTAGATTATATTGTTCTAACAAGGCCTTAATATGTGTTGGTAAGAAATTATTATATTTTACTTCTAAGATTAATGAGTAGTATGCGGGTAGGGGAATACTCCTCACTTGCTCTGTAAAGATATTTAGGTGTGGTTTGGCAGAGGAGAGTTGGGTGTCAAATGTTACCCTAATCTCATTATATGGCAATGTAAAAGCTTCTCTGTAATAATCAACGATGACTGCTGGTCGTAAAAAATTATTCCGTATCTCTAGGTAATAGCTTTTCTTTACAGGGTCATCTGAAAAGGCAAATTCACTTACATCATGTGTATAGATCTTCTCATACTCGTTGTTTTTGATGGTGGTTGCTATTTTGTGAGTATAATCATTGTATTTCTTTTTTATTTCTAATTTTATGTTTTCATGAGAAAAGTTATAAATTCTTACCCTATATTTCTTTCTATTAACAACTCCACTTAGTTTTTCAAACAAGGCACTTTGATACACATCATCAAAATAGAGACTTCTAATATGATACCCTTTACCATCTACAGAGTGTTGATCGAGATTCATACACCTATGTAGTGAGTGTTTTAGCCTTTGGTATGAGTCATACTCAAGTAAGAATTTATGTTCATGACGAAATTTCACTTATTACTCCTAATTAACATAAAATTCTTTCACACCATACGAGTGCGTTTCAAATTCATCATCGAAATAGATATCAAAAGCATCGGAGGTATTTCCATCTGAGTCTGTGATGAACACTCTGTAAAAGTAGTGACCTGGAGGGAATTTTCTTATAATTAACTCATTTTGAGTTATATTATCCTCTTCATAGAGAATAGATTCAAACAAAGGGGAATCACTCACTTGAAAATGGTAGTAAAGTGGATCAGATTGGAAATCATAAGACTGGGACCAATCAAACTCCATGAAGTTTCCTACAAGGGTAGGTGGATACAAAAACACAGGCATTGGCCTTTGTAAGCTCTTATAATAGTGCTCTAGATTCTGCTTGATTGACATTCTTAAAAGTTCAAACTCTTCATTAATTCCTTCAATATCTAACTCATTAAGGAGACTATCTGGCTCTTGTAGTAAGTATTTTATAGAAATTGGTTTAAACAATTGAATGAAATAATCTAATCTATCTTGATTCATAATTAGAACTAACTCTTCAATCTTCTCTTCTAGTTCACTCCTGTTCTCTTTATTGAGTAAAAACCTTTTCACAAAGGTATTTCCCCATAGGTTTGAAACACCTCGCTGCCAAATAGGTCTATTATCTGAATAGGCACCAAGCCCTTTATCATAATCCCAGGGGAGGAAGTACCACGTATCTAAGGTAGTTGGGCTGTAGAGGTAGTAGTTTCTTGTTTGAGTATCTACATTATCTGTGAGAATGTTTATGGCAAACCAGGTGATAAAATTCTCTCTATTAAAATATGTATCAATGATGTCATTAATATGGATTGATTCATTATTTACAGCATCGAGCATCTCTATGAGTTTTTTATGATCATGTACCCCTTTTATTTCAAGTATATCTTCAAAGTCATTTTCATCATAAAAATCATCATCAACATTTCTAATAATATCTTCATACCGTTTAAATTCGAAGTTTTCCACTTTGTATAAGTGCCCATTTCTATCTAGATTATGGTTTTCTAAATATCTTCTATCTATATTCTCTACATGGGTGAATAAGCCATAATCTACATACGGGGCATCAAAGTCCCCTTCACTAAAATCTTTAATAAAAAGGTGGACAAATTGAGTACTCGCACTTGTAATGTCTTTTACATCTTTTATCAGTTCGAATGCTAATTTGTTTCTTATTCGTAGGTCATCGTATGGGTGTTTGTTTAAATTTACTGTAACATATTTATCCCATGGAGCTTTTGAGTTTAGCCGAATTTTATACGATTTTAACTCTGCTAGGCGTGCTGATTGTCCCCTTAATCTCATTGTTGCATTAAAGTCACTCAACCCATACCCATAATTATCTTTATTAATAACACCGTTTACCCCTTCTTGAAAAATGATTTTAACTTCAGGGTCATATTTCGAAAACGGGTCTTCAATGTTTGAATTCAATTCTTCTAAAGTAAAATTATACCGAAAGTCACTCTCTTTAGGTTTTAATACTGTCACATAGAGTTCTCTAATTCCAGCAACAGAGTCTTTAGCATAAAACTCTTTATTATCTGTTATTGTTGTGTCTATCCTTTCTGATTCAAATAATTTTGAACAAGAGAGACTTACTATTAATAGTGAGATAATTATTGCAATATGTATCCTTTTATGTATCATATACATCCTTTTCATCGCGCTAATATATTCCAATCTGAATATCTATTATTCATTTGGCTGTAGAGGTAATTCCAGCCTAACTTTCTCGCGAGTGTCCTATTTTTACTCTCATTTTCAAAAGAGATTGCATATACATCTATTTTCTTTGATGCTGCTAATGAATGCAACTCTTTAAGTAGATCTATTTTTTTTAGGTCATTTTCTATATATGGAGATTTGAAGTTTTCCCACAATATTCCATCGATATAATCGCTGCTAAATTTTTTAAAGCTCTCAAAACCGCGGTTTTGGATGATCAATAGATCTGGGTATTTTTCTTTAAGTTCAATGAGAAAAGATTTATAGCCAGAAGTGAGGGTATTATAGAGCACCTCATCGTCTGCATAATAATCTATCCAGTCTAATGTATCAAAAAAGAGTCCATCCATCCCTTTCTCTACTATCCTACTCTCTAAAATTGAAATGAGTACTTCTCTAAAGTGGTGTGATGATAAATCTCCTAGGTAGTTCTTTCCACTTAAACTTTTTATTTTATTCCCCGTCTCATCTCTTAAGTAATCATCTTCTGTTAATTGGTTTACTAAAACACTATCCCAATACCCAATTTCTACTAAAGAGAGGTACCCCACCACAATTGATGGTTTCGTGTGAATAAGATTGACATCTTCTATTTCAAAAAAACTCGCTTCAACGATGTTTAAAGAGTAGGTAGACATACTGTTTAAAATCCTTGAATTTACCTTGTCATAGTAAATTCTAAAACTCTTAGGGGAGGGGCGTAGTAGCTCTCTTAGAGAGACAGCAAGCAAAGTGATGATGATAATTATACTAATAGCTACAAAGAGCTTTATGTAAAATTTTAAATTCATTGCCCATCCTTTTGTAAAAGCAGTAAATCTAAGTGATATATGTGCTTTTTGTCTCTCATCTAAGAACAGGTGCTTATTAAAGTCCCACAAATGCTCTTTTCATATCTTATTCTTGTTGTTATGATTCATCTTTAATTCAACAACATATATACTTATGTCAATTGATATTTTTACCTGTCACCCCCATTAAGTAAACATTTACTTCATGTTTTCGAGTAAATACCTCTATATTGGTAAAAAAAGTTCGTTATATGGATAAAATATGTAAATTACAATAGAAAGAGGAAGAACTCTGTTTCTCATTATTTTAATGCTCTTGTTACGTATCTAACTCACATGACAAATATATATGTGAGGAAGAAGGAAAAATATTTTTCAAGAGAGTGTGTACATACTATGCTTTACTTTTAACATGTAGAGTCTTAGAATTATTACAATTAGTGAAGAGGCTCTAGATATATAAAAAGGATGAAAAAGGTATGGCAACAAAATGTAGATATTGTGGCTCCACTTCGTATGGCTCTTGTAGTCGCAGTCCTCACGGTAAGCACCAAAAATAGGTGTATTACATATCTCCCTCAAGTAACAATACATGAGACAGTAAACCAAAACAAATATCTTTGCTTTGACAATAGAATCTTTATACCATACCATGATGAAAAAGCATTGCATGTAGCATAATCTTTTTAATAATAAGAGGAAGGAAATGGGTAGGTATGAGATATAGGGAAATAGGAAACACAGGAAAATTAGGGAGTATTATTGGACTTGGGTGTGAGCACCTAGATAAAAAACCTTATGCACAAGTGAAAGAAACAATAGATGCTGCACTTCGTAGCAACATCAATGTCTTTGATGTGTTTATGCCTGGCCAGGAAGTGAGAGAGAATATTGCTAAAGCACTTGGCTCAAGACGTAAGGATGTAATGATTCAAGGGCATATTGGCTCTACTGATATTAACCAGCAATATGATATTTCTCGTGACCTCCCTACCGTAAAGCGCTATGCTGAAGATATGTTAAGAATCTTTGGATACATTGATTTTGGTATGATGTTTTTTATTGATAGTGAAGAAGATTATAAAGGTGTGTTTGAAACAGGTTTTGTTGAGTATGTTCTTAAACTTAAAGAGCAAGGAGATATTCATCATATCGGCTTTAGTTCCCATAACCCCACCACTGCCATGCGTGTTATTAACACAGGTGTTCCAGAGATGATGCTTTTTAGCATCAACCCAGCTTTTGATATGCTCCCATCGAGTGAATATGTCTTTGACCATAGCGATAAGGGCTTTGGAACTGAGCTATTTAGAGGACTAGATCCAACACGAGCAGAACTCTATAAGTTATGTGAACAAAAAGGGATTGGTATTACAGTGATGAAAACTCTCGGTGCAGGAAAGTTGATATCAGCAGAACATACCCCCTTTGAAAAGCCCCTATCCGTGCAACAATGTATTCACTATGCACTCACTCGTCCATCTGTTTCAAGTGTGATGATGGGGTGTCAGACAAGGGACGAAGTGTTAGATACTGTTCGCTACCTTGATATGAGTGATAAAGAACTCGATTATACTGACATACTTGGTTCCCTAAGAAATGACTTTAAGGGTAACTGTGTCTATTGCAGTCACTGTCAGCCGTGCCCTGTAGAAATTGATATCGCAACTGTGAATAAGTATCTAGATATTGCCCTGCTTGATCCCAAAAACATCCCATCTATGACAAAAACACATTATCAAGGGCTCGCATCTTCTGGAAGAGATTGTATAGAGTGTGGCAACTGTGAAATACGCTGCCCCTTTGGTGTCCCTATCATAGAGAATATGAAAAAGGCAGAACAATTGCTTCGGTAAGAGAAATGTCGATGATTGAATTTGTGCGGTACCCTTCTCTTTATAATTAACAACTTAAAGCCTTTAAAATATGGTATCTATGTGTCATTAGTAGTGGTATAATCATACACAAATCAGCATAAAGATTATAAGGAGACATGATGGTAAAGAGATTAGATGCATACAAAAATGGTGAAGTATGGCTATTTGATGATGAAGAGAAACATATTGAAAGAGAACCATTTGTTGAAGGTTCTAGTTGCCTTATAAGTGAGATTCAAAGGAGAAATGGTTTATCAGGAGATACCCTTTCTATCACCTTTTCCGATGAACCTCTTGATCACGATATGCATGAACTAATCTGGAAAGACTCTAGAGATGATGATTCTTGGAATCAATACTACTCACCCATATTAGATATGTATGGATGGCTTTGTCCTGTACTTCTTGTCTATTTCGATGAGGCTCCAAGAAAATTGTATGTGAGTCTTATGTAAAGCTCAATAATAGAAATTAATAGGTTGACGACCTCATTAATCATCTTACCAACTTTATGGATATATAGAAATAAAAAGCCGATAGAAATGTGTAAAATCTATATAATGGTAGAGTGAGTTCTTTTTCTGTTAGCGAACTCTCTTCTTTTTATGATATGATGAGTTCATTCTTTTCTTCTTTACATTATTGGAGGCTTACAAAGTGAGCACACATAATAATTTAATCATCGTTGGAGCTGGTATTTCTGGCCTTACTGCAGCAACTTCACTCGCTATGCGAGGACATTCTGTGTTGGTGTTAGAGAAGTTATCTACGTGTGGTGGGTTGGTGAATTCTTTTGTGAGAGATGGCTTTCTTTTTGATGGGGGCATTCGGGCTGTAGAGAATGCTGGTATGGTTAAACCTATGCTTAAGGAGCTTAGAATTGATTTGCCATTATTGCCAAGTAAAGTTTCCCTTGGAGTAGAGGATAAAATAATTAGTGCAGATGACAAAGAGAGTCTTGCTTCTTATGAGCGACTCCTTAAGGAGCTGTATCCCCAAAGTAAAAAAGATGTCGAGAGGGTTATCAAGGTTATTGCAAAGTTCGATGTCTATATGCAGGTGCTCTTTGGAAGTGATAGCCCTTTTTTCAAGGATGTTAAGCGTGATATTCGGTACTATTTTAGCACTTTTATCATCTGGTCTTTACGATTCTTGGCAACTGGTGCCGCTATCATGCGTATGCAAATGCCCATGGAGACATTTCTCAATAAGATAATAAAGAATGATTCTTTAAGGGATATTATATCCCAGCACTTCTTAAAAAAAACTCCAGCGTTCTTTGCCATGAGTTACTTCTCTCTCTATCCCGACTATTATTACCCAAAAGGGGGTGTGGGAAGAATTGCCGAGGCTCTAAGTAATCGGCTTATTGAAATTGGCTCTACAGTGAGGACAAATAGTGAGATAATAGAGTTAGATGCCTTACATAAGGTCTTATGCGATTCTAATGGAAATAGATATACCTATGACTAACTCATTTGGTGTGCTGATATGAAGGATCTATATCAGATGGTTTGTGCAAAGGAGTTTCCTCAAGAGATAAAGACTAGAATTCTTAAGGAGCAAGAGCGCATTCTTTCGAGTAAGGGTGCTGAGTCAGTATTTACCCTCTTTTTGGCAGTAGATCTACCTTCTAGCTACTTTGAAAAAATATCAGAAGGACACTTCTTTTATACCCCATCGAAAGAGGGTCTTAAAGATCTACACAGATCTAACCTTTCTTCTATGCTAGATAATTGGGATTCTTTACATAAAGAAGATTTTTACTCATGGCTAAGATCCTTTTGTGAACTCAATACGTATGAGATTTCGATTCCAACTCTTAATGATATACGTGCTGCACCCGAAGGTAAGACTGGGTTAATATGCAGTTTTCTCTTCGATTATGAACTGACAAGGAGAATTGAGGAGGATGGTTGGTACGATGAATTTGAGAAGCAAATCAGTGAGTTTATGATTGATGCTCTCACTGATTCAGTATATGCAGATTTGAAAAAGAATATAATTTTTTCCTTTACAGCGAGTCCTTTAACCATAGCTCGTGGGGTAGGTAGCTCTGAAGGGGCTATTGTTGGTTGGTCATTTGAACAGGATGTGCCTATTTCGGCTGGAGTGCTGAATATGAAGCAGGCTGTTCGCACTCCTATTCCAGATTTGTATCGTGCAGGGCAGTGGACAGTAAGTCCAGCTGGATTGCCCACCTGTATTATGACAGCAAGGATGGCTGCAGATTTAGTGCATAGTGAACTTCTTTGAGTATATATGGGTTCCTAATAGCAATGATTAAGGCCCCTATATCTTAATGCTATACATAAAAGAGCAGCAATCGTTATGCTTTTAAGCTCTATTTAACAACAGGTCGTAGTTTCAGCTATAATAGGGAGCAGGTGCTTTTATAAGAATTCTGATGTAATAGCATACCCAACAGATAATAGACGCCATAAATAATTATTTTATGGTGAGCGACGCCACTCTTATCAACGATATATTCTGGTAGGTTCTTATCACAGAACCAGATTTAATGAAATTGTTGAAACATAGTTTATTGAAAGAGCCCCATTCTCGTGATACTATTATCAAGTCTTTATAATTAAAAAACAAAAAAGGGGTATGTATGAGTACTCAAAAAGATTGGCGTCTCGATCAAAAGGAACTAACACGAGATATTTTAAACCGTGTAGATGTTGTAGCCTTCACATTCGATATCTCAGGAATTAACAAAGGATGCACACTTAACCACATAGATGGTAGGTACGGGTATATCACCCTTGAAGATGCCCTTAATTATAATTGGCAAATTTTTGACTATGAAACAGATGAACTATGTAATACCTACGATTCAGTCGACTCCATTATAGAGGGTGGATGGAAGGTAAGTTCATAAAAATGATTCCTTGCTCCTCCTCATTGAAAATATATTATCACCAAAATTATCTCCTCTTTCTTTTTCTCTTCTCATACACAAAAGGGTATAAGCCTTACATAGTGGTTTTAATTGGGGTGTAAAGATACGATAATCGAGAATCCTCTGTGTGGTATTAAAGCAGTAATTAGTGATGTTTCTCTCTTTGTTGTACCTGAAAGAACCTGTATCAAAGAGAGCGCTTACCATCTTAGGGTCAAAAGATGAGCTACATACATTATAGATTGCTCGGTGAAAAAAAAGGAGTGAGTGTTAAAGCTTAAAGGTTGAGAGCTATCTTTTCATTACCACTCAAAAAAAATAGAACCTCTATAGAGAGTGATACTATAAAAAAGATTATTACATCTTTGTATACAAGATGAACTGGGTAATACTACCCAGTTACCTTCTTAAAAACCATAATCAATTAAATTACTCTCTTTAGAAATGCGTTAAGCTTTTTTACTCTGCTTTAATTTCTTCCATGCATGGAGACTAAGTGCAACACCAATTACTCCATAGGCAACAAAGGATCTAAAATATTCACCAAGTTGAGCATCACCCAATAGATTTCTTCCAGCAAGAGGAGAGACAATAAAGAGGGTGTGAAAGAGAATTGTTCCAAGAAGAGCATGACCAACAGTAGCTTTAGAAACAGATGCTCCTCCAATCAAAATAGCAGCTGAAGCAAACATCCCTACTTGTTCATGACTTCCATAGGTGCTAAATGCTCCAAGATTTTGTAAGAATATAATTTGTCCCCATGCTGCCAATAGGGTAGACATCATAATTGCTATAATTCTTGTTCTTGGAACATTAATCCCTGCAACCTGTGCAATATGTTGATCTTGCCCCACAGTCCTCATATCTTGACCAAGTTTTGTTTTAAACAAGAATTGATTGAATAGACAAAGGAGGGCGATAATAAGCATAGTGAGGGTAGGAACTCTTACTAGATTCATTTGAGAGACAGAGTTGTAATTAATAAAACCCCATATAGCGAGAGCTATGAATAGAATTATATACCCCGTGTAACGAGCAGGTAAGCGTGAATCTCTCCTTTCAACTTCCACTTTTAGTGATAGATATAATTTATATCCAAAGAAGATGATGGCTAGAAAAGAAATGTAGACGATAAAGAGGGGAAAGGGGGTGCGAATAACATCATCTATTGCATAACGCAGGCCACCTGTTAAATCAATGGTGCTTCTTAAACCAACGCCAGAGCTCAATACTAATTTTTCATTGACCATTGGTATTACTGAACCAACAAGGATTAAAAATATGAGCTGATATACTCCGTTAGAGAAAAAACCAAGAATAAGACTTGTTATCATCTCTTTACCACGAGCTCTGTTAAGTAACCGCCCTGTAAGATAGCCAAGAAGGAGTGCTACAGGGGTACTAATTATCACAGAGAGCATAATACCACTCATCCCAATGACTTCCCAGTGGGTTACAAATATGATTGCAGCTTGCCCAGCCATTGCTCCAAGCACGATAGCAAAGTTAAGACCCATTCCAGCAAGTACTGGTATAATGAGTGCAAGTACTAAAAAAGTATTCCTTGCAAAACGACTCACTATATCATTTAAGTAAAATGCCATCGACAACCCTGATAACCTAAGGCCAATTATACAAAGGATAACAAAGAGGATTGTCACACTATTATTTAAAAGAATTGCTTTAAATTGTTCACTAGGAGTTCTCTTTGCATCTAATGTTGTTTGTTTCATACTATTATCGTTCATACGTTACTCCCCGGTGTTTTGAGCTAATGCGTAAAGAATAATACCATTACTCACAATGATTCTTGATATCTCAGCCAAACTACCTAATGTTGCTATTTTATTGGCAACAGGTAACGATACAACAAGTAACCCTTGGAAGAGGAATGTACCAAGAAGTACATTAACAATTGTAGCTCTTTTAATAGAAGCTCCTCCAATTAAAATAGCAGCAGCTCCTAAAAATCCCATGAAGAGGGGAGCCATATAGAGTTGAATAAATCCAAAGCTCTGAGAGTATACAAGGATACCTATTGCTCCCAATATTGATGAGAGGATGTTTCCAACAATTCTCATGTTATCAACATTGATTCCAGAAGCTTGAGCAAAGCTAGGATTTTCTCCACCAGCACGAAGTGCGATTCCTGTTTTGGAATTGAAAAATAGCCAGACAAGGAAACACATCGCTAACAAAAATAGGATTAATCCAGTGGGGATTGTTATTCCCCCAATAGAAAAGGCAAGAAAATTATTTAATATTTGATCATATCTTCCTGCTAATGATATAGTGACACGAATTCCCCTTCCAATTGGCCATGCCATTTCAGGGCTCTTAAAAGGAGCCATCGCCCAAAAGATACACATGAGGGATACAATAGAAAATCCTACATAGGTGGCAACGGTCATCTCTGACCCTTTAATTCTATTCAGTAGCCATCCATACCCATACCCAGCTATTACGGAAAGGGGAATAGAAAAAGCAATAGCAGCAAAAAATGCGGTAAAACCAACTAAGTTGAATTCTATAGCAAGTAAGCCCCCAATCAAACCGCAGATGATCCCTATAGGAAGTCCAAAATAGAGACCTGTTCCTGCCAAAATAGAGGGCATCATAGATAAAACTAGTACTCCATTCATACCCCATCTCACAAGTGTATCTGAAAAGAGTTGTGGAAATGGTATTTCAAGTGAAACTGAAACAATCCAGAGCGTTAACAAAAATAGCACTATGATAATGCGAGGTAATCCAAACATCTTCAGTGCATCCATTACTTTTGTACCAATATGTGTATCATTATTTGTTTTCATTTCGTACTCCTGCCATCAAAAGTCCAAACTTTACATCACTGTCAGTAGGTTTTAGTATCCCTGCAATTTTTCCCTCTGTGACAATGGCGATGCGGTCACACACAGAACGGAGCTCAGCTAATTCACTCGAAGTCATAACTATTGTGATACCTAACTCTTCACTTAATGTAACTAAGGTATCGAGTACGAGCTTCTTTGCACCAACATCGATTCCTCGAGTAGGTTCTGAAACAAAAAGGAGGGTGGGGTTAAGAGTGAGAGCTCTTGCAATACAGACTTTCTGTTGGTTCCCTCCACTGAGTCGACGAGTGAGTTGAGTTGGTCCTGTGCATCTAATATCGAGTTCTTCTATCATTTTTAGAGCGTGACTTTTTATCTCTGGTTTATCTATTTGGTTCATAAACCCAAGCTTTTTCATAAAAGAATCTTGTCTTTGAATTGCAGTAAAGGCAATATTCATCTCAATTGAAGAATCTAATAAGAGACCTACTTTCCTTCTATCTTCAGAGACAAAGGCAAGTCCTGAATTGATTGCTTCAGATGGGTTATTCAACTTAAAAGGTTTTCCGTTGAAAAACACTTCTCCTGATGAGGGAGCAAGTCCCATAATACCATTTGCTACACCGAGTTTTCCTTGCCCTGCAAGTCCTCCAATTCCAACAATCTCCCCCTTAGAAACTTCAAGGTCTACTCCACGAACTTCTTCTCCTGTCATTTGAACCTTAAGATCTTTTATAGTGAGTATTGTTTCACTCTTTTTTTGGTCAACAGATGAAGTACGAACAACTTCTCCAACTCGAGAGCCTACCATGAGCTCAGCAAGTTCATATATATCTGTTCTCTCTTTTTCTCTTTGTGCAACCATTTTGCCATCACGTAAGACACTAATGTTGTCACAAAGGTCCATTATTTCACTAAGTCGGTGGGTGATAAAGAGTATGGCTATTCCTTGATTTGATATTGTGCGCATAGCAGATAACAGGTTGTCTGCTTCACTTTCAGTGAGAACTGCTGTTGGTTCATCAAAAACAATGAGTTTTAAATTCTGTTTATCAATTTCTCTAGCGATTTCAATAAACTGCATATGTCCAACAGGAAGACCAGCTACCGTAGCAAATTCTTCAATATTCATATCTAGTTTATCGAGAGCTCTCCGAGCATCTTTACTCATTGATGCCATATCTAACGTTTTAAGGCGACTACCTGCAACGCGACTTATGATGTTTGTCTTTGTTGTTTCTCGGTTGAGTTTTACATTTTCTGTGATGGTATACCCAGGAATAAGCATAAACTCTTGATGCACCATCCCTATACCGAGATTCATTGCATCTAAAGGAGATTTTATGATGGCTTCTTCTCCTGAAATTGTGAGTTTCCCTTCATATCCACCAGTGCTATGAATCACAGACATGCCAAAGAGAATATTCATTAATGTAGACTTTCCAGCCCCATTCTCTCCCACAATCCCATGAATCTCTCCCGGTTTTAGTGAGATATTAACATCTTGTAATACTTTGTTTCCGTAGTATTGTTTGCTAATACCTTCCATTTTTAGTACGTAATTATTATCGCTCAAAATTAACCTCTCTATAAAAAACCCTCTCCTCACTAACCACAACAACCTCTAATAATTGGGTGCTTTCATATTAAAACACCTTCCCATGAGGTAAGGTGAACAATTTTTATAGTGATGAGCTTAGGAGAAATCTCTAGTTGTTGAAAAAAGAATACCCAGCAAAGCAATTAAACCACTGTTTTTTAAAGATCTTTATAATAAGCATATGCATTATTACCGGTGGTGCTCTTTAGCCTTGTATTCTTATACATTAGGATTTCAATAGCTTATACTAAAGTTCGGGGTATATAAGATAATATACCCCGAATTGTAAAACTACAATTAGAAAACTAGGTGATCTGAGAGGTATAAGAAGTAGTGTGGATAATCTTTATAATTAGTCAATTCAACTTCTCCTCCAGCAACCTCTTTCATAATACTGACGAGTTTTGCTTTGTCAACTTTCCCATTAGTATTGCCATCAAGATATGCCATTGCATATTTAACACCAGCTTCAACATACATCATGTTTACAGGGACAGGCCAAGTTCCTACTCGACCACTCATTCCAGCTTCCCCTACAACAGATGCGATTTCATTTCGAATCCAATCAAGGTTCCCTTTCTTATTTTCAGGAATACTGATTCCAAGAGCGCCAGGGAGAGCGTGGTAAGGGGAAGGACAGCACTGTACGGGGAAAATACCTCCACCAGCAACTGTTTGTCTAATCATAGGCTCCATCATTGCACAGTTGGTACCAAATACTGCGGTATCTTTTCCAAACTGAGCGATTTTACGAGGGACATCTTCCATGATAAATTGTTGTGTTCCTGGAACACCAGCATCTCCTGTTGGGTCTGGAGCATCTTCTTCAACAAATCTTAAACCAATCTTTTGTGCTTCTGCTTTCATGAGGTCTCTACGAGCAGAGAGCATTTCATAAGACATGTGGCGTGGGAAAGAGTAGTGTACTAAGGTTGTTGCTCCTAAAGATTGAGCATGACGAGCAATCTGGGCACCACGAGCTAAGTCGTTGGTTTGAAGTACGATATCTCCTTTACCAGCTACAACATCAGGATCCTCTCCAGGAACTCCAAGGATGAATAAGATGTCAGGACGAACTTCTTTTACTCTATCAACTGCTGCTGCAGCACCTGGAACTGCCTGTACCATGACTATTGCTTTCACCAAAGGATCTGATGCCATAGCCATCATGTTAGAGATAGTTGTTTCCTGTTCTTGCATGAAGCGGTCTGGATATGTGGTGATAGTTATTTTATCCCCATATATAGCCTTCATGTTTTCAGCTGCACGAAACTCTTCCTCACCCTGGGACACTGTTCCTGTCATAATACCAATTTTGTATTCATCTGATCCTGCTACTTCGGTTTTACCTGCAGCATAAACCAGTGATGTCATCAATACTAACACGAACATGAGCACAATAAGTTTTTTTCTCATTACTAGTTTCTCCTTTAATAATATATAAATTATTATCGTAATCTATTTTTAGGATAAGTCAAGCCAAACATTTTATAATAATTTGCCCCTGTTTGATACTTATTGAAACAATTAGGATGTTTATATCACAAATATGTTTATTTTTTCAATCTCTCTTTAGTCTTATTCACATAATTACATCGAGGTGGCAGCAAGGAGACTTCTATACAATATCTTTACATAAAAAGGAGAAGATTCTCTATTAACAGAGTTTCTTCTCCTTATACTTATCCTACATACATACTAAGTAGTAATTTCATATACCCATCCTTACTCCTCTTGTTTGGTACTTTTTGAAAAATTAGCAATAGCGATAATAATAGATGAAAGAATAAGAAGTAATGATATTGCATTAATTACAGGAGTTGAGCCATCTCGAACTTGCATATACATATTTATTGGAAGGGTAGCGGATGAACCGACTAAGAAAATAGTTGTATTGAAGTTCTCAAATGACATCAAAAATGCCATTACAGCACCCCCAATAATTGAAGGTCGTAGATATTTAAGGGTAATAAACCAGAGCACTTGTGCTCTATTAGCTCCAAGATTATATGCAGCTTCTTCTAATGTTCGGTCAAACTTCTTTAATCGGGCAGATACTACTAAGGCAACAATAGTTGAAATAAATGAAGATTGTCCAAGAACTACAAGGGTAAAACCTGGCCCCAAAAACTTCACATACGTATTTGTAAAGCGTTCAATGAACAACCCTAAGGTATTTGCAGCCATTAAGAGTGAAATTCCTAAGATTACTCCTGGAATTACTAGCGGTGCTATCATCAAGAAGTAGAGGACGTTTTTAAAACGAAAATTCTCTTGTTCAAATAAGAAAGCAGCACAAGTTCCTAAAAATGTAGATAACAGAGTCACTGCAAGGGCAACTTTGAAACTATTTAATAAACTTCTTAAGTTTGTTTGATCATGAAATATTCCTATCTTCTTTGGCCCTTTACCAAAAAACCAATCTAAGGTGAACCCTTCCCAAGGGAGAGATGGGTACATTGAATCGTTAAAAGCTAAAATCATCGTTACTATCAAAGGAGCAAAGAGAAAAATAAGATAGAGGACAATAAAAAAAGTAAAACTTCTTTTATACCCATCTGTAGTGTGTATACTTCTTATCATCTTTTAACAACCTCCTTCAAATTTTGTTTCGTGAGGCGAAGGATAATAAATATAATTAATGATGAAATAAGCAGAAGTAAAAATCCAAAGGCAGCTCCCTGATTCCAGTTAAAATAGAGGATTATTTGATTATATATTTGTTCAGTAAACCATAAAGAGTTCTTTCCCCCCATCAAATTGGGTGTAAGGTAGCTTCCTAAAACAAGCATAAATACAATAATACCACCACTTACCATTCCAGATGCACAGTGGGGAATTATTATCGTTCTCCAAATGGCAATTTTAGATGCTCCAAGGTCATATGCTGCCTCAATGAGTGAATCATCTAAATCTTCCATTACACCTATTATTGGAACAACCATAAAAAGCATCGATGTGTAAACAAGTCCCATAATCATTGTAGAATCTCTGTAGAGCATCTCTTTAGCACTATCTATTATCTTCAAGTTCATAAGTACTTGATTTATCACACCACTTTCTCTCAGTAATATCATCCACCCATATACTCTAATGAGTTCACTTACCCAGAAGGGAACCATCAACATCACAACTAACAGTGCACTTGATTTAGCTTTAATCATTTTCGTAACATAAAAAGCAACAGGAAGAGCAATTACCATTACAATGAAGGTTACAAGTATTGAATAAAGCGCAGTTCTCACAAAGGTAAGCCAGTAGATTGGTTCATTAAAAAAGGCAAGATAATTGGAAAAAGTAAAACTTTTATCACTTGATGAGATGAAACTTAGCCTTAAGAGCTCAATGTGGGGTAAGACGATAAGAAGTAAGAGCCAAAGGAGGACAGGAAGGAAGAAGAATAGAAATCCCCCCTGTATTGAAGACTTTTTCATATTTTCTCCTCCTCTTGTTCAAACAAGACTGTTGAAGAGGGATTCCATCCTATCGTAATTTCATCTTTAACTCGGATATAATCATACTCTCTTGTTTGTGGTAGGGCGACAGTAAATTCTCTTTTATCATCTTTCATATGTACAAGTAGTCTTGAAGCTGCGCCGTCAAACAACACAGCATCAACAATTACTTGTATTGTATTTAATGGGCCACTATTCTCTTTTGGCTCAATGAGAATTGATTCTGGACGAAGAAATAATTCATATCCTTTCTCTTTTTTGTATCCATCTTTAGATGGTGGAATCAAGAACGTATGAATAGCAGAGTATTGTGCACACTCTTCGTTTTTCTCATTTGTTGTAATTGTAACTGGGATAATATTATTTTCACCAACAAATTTAGCAACAAATGAGGTGGCAGGTTCATAATAGAGCTCGCGAGGAGTACCAACTTGTTCAAATTTACCTTTATTCATTACGGCAACAGTATCACTCATTACCATAGCTTCACTTTGATCATGAGTAATGTAGACAAAAGTTGTTCCAACAAGAGATTGTAATGTTTTTAGTTCAACTTTCATATGTTCACGTAACTTGGCATCTAAAGCTCCAAGAGGCTCATCAAGTAGTAATACAGCAGGTTCTAGTATAAGAGCCCTTGCAATTGCAATTCTCTGTTTTTGTCCACCAGAAAGTTGATTGATCTGTTTTTTCCCAATTCCAGGAAGACCAACTCTTTCTAATATATCTTCTACTTTTTTATCTATAACTTGTTTTTTCTCTTTACCACGCCGTCTTAGTCCAAATGCAATATTTTCATGTACATTCATCATGGGAAAAAGGGCAAGGTTTTGAAATACTAAGTTCACTGGTCGATTATTTGGAGCGACGGTAGCCATGTCATTCCCATTTAATAGAATTACTCCACCATCTTGTTTGTAAAACCCTGCAATCATCCTTAGCAGTGTTGTTTTGCCACATCCTGAGGGTCCTAAGATGGAGAAAAACTTCCCATCTTCAACTTCAAAAGAGACATCATCTACTGCAGTAAAATTTCCAAAACGTTTTGTGATATTGCTCACACTTAATGCGATTTTCATATGTTTTAAAATTTCCTTTTATTACATAAATATGACAGCACATCATGCTGTCATAGTATGTGAGTACGTTGTTCATCAATTAACGAGATGCTTTTATCTTATCTAAGCTCTTTCCTTCCATCTCCTCAATACCAGCTGGAACTGTTGGGTACCAGTTTACATTTGCAAGAACTTCAGGAGGAAGACCTCGAGTAAAGTTTGCTTTAATATCTGGATCTAAGTAATTTACAGCATCCTTACTTGCAGTACCGTAGGTTTCAAGGTTTGTGAAATAGGCTGCATTTTTAGGACGTAGCATAAAGTTAATATAGGCATAAGCTGCATCTAAGTTTTCACTTTTAGCAGGGATAGCAAAGGTATCTACCCAGGCTAGGGCGCCACTTGTTGGGGCAATATAATCGATGTTTGGGTTTTCAGCATGAAGTTTCCATCCAGCTTGTTCCCAAGCACTTGCTGCCCACACTTCTTCACTTCGTAATAATTGGAGGAGTTGGTCTCCATTATCCCAATATGTTTTTACTGATGGTTTTCCAGCAATAAGGACTTTTTCCATATCATGTAAGAATGCTTGATATTTTACAGGATCATCATACAAACTAAATGGATCATATCCTAATGAAAATCCCATCCCAATTAATGTTGGTCTTTTTAAGCGATACGAAACTCTCTGATTATATTTGGGATCTAATAGGTCTTTAAAATCTTTAATATCTGGAGCTAATTTTTTATTAACTACAAGACCTTCTGTTCCATAAATGTGGGGAACAGCATAAGAAGCACCATTAACTAAAGTGTTTTTCTTCACAGCAGCTAATAGAGATGGATCAATTTGATCTTCATCTATTCGTGAAAAATCAATTGGTTGGTAAATCGCAAATTCTTTAACAACTGATGATATTCTATCTTGAGAGGGTTGAGCTAAATCAAAACCTCCTCCCCTTGTTGCTCGAAGTTTACTAATCATCTCTTCGTTGTTGCTCAAGGTAACTTCAACCTTATACCCGGTTTCTTCTGTAAATGCATCAAGAAGTTCTTGAGGGGCATATCCAGACCATGTGATGATACGCAATACTTTGTTTTGTTGCTCAGCACTACCCTGACTAAACATCGGTAATGCTATCATCAGAATAACTAATGAAAGTAGTAGAGTTTTACGCATAGAATTTTTCTCCTTTTTCTCTATATGTGTCTCCAATAAGCACATCAATAACTCTAGCCCCTGATACGTGGTAAGTCAACGAAATTTATGTGAAAAGAGTTTCATACAAGGTGCGAATAGGTGCTAACAATCATTCTGGTGATGTTTACACTTCTGGGAACACCGAAAATGCAACAGTTCCAGCTTCACCATCTTTTCAGACTACTTTAGAACCTGGTGAATACACTATTGAATATTCTAAAAGTGGGTATCACACAGTATATTTGACTAACTTAGTTGTTACAGATGTAATAACTAATGCAAACATGATGATGAAACCAGATACTCTTGAAATTACTCTTTATGGATATACATATGGTGATACCGCCTCCCTCTCTGCCTATGAGAATGAATGATTATGATTGTAATGATTAGTTGTTTAGTTATAGTCTATTTAAGCCTTCTTCAGTACAATTACCTCATATTCTCTTGTTGAAATGCCATTTGCTATGACTTACAACACATGTAGTTCATTACCTCATGAAAGAACTAAGACAGGATGATAGTGTGGTTAATGTATAGAAAGGAGAAAAACAGCATCAATAGAAGAAGGTAAACATACCTTCTATTTCTATTGTTTGTTTTTTTAGGGGGTTGGATGATGAAATTACTTTTACCCCGTGGGTGCCTTGAAATTCACGTATCTAGATAGTGCCATGCATCTATGATATAGATGCATGGGCAGTCGGATTATGACTTTTTTTGTTTTACTCCGAATAAGATAAATATTCCAATTACTGAAAATATTGATAATGCTTGAAACCCTGCAGTAAAGTTTCCTGAAGTTATATCGAGAATTGAACCAAACCCTACAGGAGCTATTGTAATTCCTAAATTAGATGCAGATGTTAATAGTGCGAGGCCCATACCAGTATGTTCTGGTTTTACTACTTCTGGTAGTAAGGAAAACACGACAACTGGTGCAAAAGAAAATCCTATTCCTAAAGCTACTGCCCAAAGTGTTAATGAGAGGTACGCTGATGCAATAGAAAATAAAGATGTTGCCATTATCAAAAACCCTAAAAATAGATATATTTTCTTATGTCCAGTTTTATCTATGACAATGCCAATAATTGGTGTTAGAAAAATTGGTACAAGCATAATCATACTTGTAAGGAATCCAGCTTCTTGCCTCGTCATATTAAAGAGGTTAAAAAACTGAGCGCCAAATGTTGTATATGCTAATAGTTGCCCATTTACTATCATCCAAATGAGCCCAAGAAATATTAAAGATGAGCTTAATTTAAATGTAGTTTGAGAAGCATTGGAATCTTTCTTATCTTTTCGAGGGGGAATATCAAGAAAGAATAGTACTAAAAGCAAAATTAAAACAACAAAAGCAATAATAATCCCTATGATACTTCTCCAGCTCATAGATAGCCCTAAATATCCAAAAAGATTTACAGAGATAACTGTGCCAAGGGGTACTGCTATATTAAACACACCCATAGCTGTTCCAATATTTTTTTTCCCAAAATTCATGGTAACTAATAAAGGTGCAAGTACAACTAGTATCGTCGCTCCAGCTCCAGAAACTAATCTATACATAAGCAATACTGTATAAGATGAGGAGAAAGAAAATCCTGCAAAACCAACTATTATTAAACTTAATGCTGCTAGAATCATTTTTTTAAGATCTAATTTTTCAATGAATATAGCTACTATAAATGGGAAGAAGATCCCTAAAAATGAGTATGAACTCATTAAGAGTCCAGCTTGTTGATTGGAAAAGGGAATATCCTTCATAATATTAGTAAAAATAGGTGGTAAAGCTTGCAAAGATATTGCAAAAACTAACATCAATAAAAAGGATATTCCTAAAACTATCCATTTATATGAATTTTCTTCTTTTCTCTCACTCACAGTTTCTCTCCTCTTAAGATTTTTGGTGTGTTACGAGTTTTTATGTAATAAATCAAGTCTACCTTAAACTCATTTTTATTAACAGCCACTATAAGAACTTCATGTATAGAGCGAGTTTTTCATCATCTATTACTTTTTGCGTACCCTCTTACAAAGGTGCTCATTTTCTTGGAAGAAGTGCATTATTAGTTGATGTAAAACACCATTAAACCCTCCCATTTTCATGATGTAATACTCTTATGTAGAGATTAGTTAAAGCAAACAATGTTATTGCAAAAGTTATAGAGTTAAGAAGTTACCATAGTTCTTGAATATCCTGATAAGAGGTGGGTGTCTAAGAAATTGAAATGAAGTGTTGCACTTCAAAGTAGAGCCATCTTTCATCTTCAGACTATAGTGAAACAAAAGGAGATAGTGGAGAAAATGAGTTCATATTAACTTGTTTGAATAATAGGTAAAAGTGGTTTTGTGGTTATGAATAAAGATAAAGTAGCTGTTCTTCACTCTCCTTTAGGGGCATAAAAATAGATAATCTTTGAAAAATGGGTAAAGAGAATTTCTCTAATTTATGCTAAAGTACGTTTTACTATTGAAATCAAGAAATATCCCTGCCCTGATGGGCAGGGAGAGTGTGTTAAATCTTTTCAATAAAATCTTCTATGCCTTTGTGATAGGTTACAGGATTGTCCCACATAGCCATATGACCTGCACTTCTACAATAGAGGTACGATCCTTTTGGAAATTCACTTGCCATCCATTTCATGTAAGATGGATCCATAGTGTCATGCTCTGCTCCTATAGTGAGAGTTGGAACTTTTATTGATGAGAGGTCTTTAGAACGATCCCAAGTTGCTAATACTCCAGATATTCCAAATTCACTAGGGCCCTGCATATGGACGTACAACTTCTTATTGACATGTGAAAGGGATGAAAGAACAGAATCTGGCCAACTCCCCATCGGTTGTCTTAGTACGTGGCGTTCATAGTAGGGGACAAGGAGTTCTTCATACTCTTCACTTTCATAAAGACCCTCTTCTTCTAGGCTTTTAATTCGTTTAAGGGTAGCTGGTTTGAATTGGGGAGCAAGCACTTCATCAGCGTACTTTTGGTACGCAATACAATCTGCCATCATATTGCTAATGATGAGACCTTTAAGGGCATCAGGGTGTTTAAGTGCATACTCTATAGCAAGAACTCCACCCCATGAGTGACCTAATAGGAAGAAGTTATCTCCTCCTAACCCTAATGCTGTTCGTACTTGGTCTACTTCGTCAACAAATCTCTCAATGGTCCATAAAGAGAGGCCACTAGGTTTATCTGATTTATGGCTTCCTAGCTGATCGTAATATATGTATTCGATATCACTATCAGCAAACCACTTATCAAAGCTTTTAAAGTATTCGTGGCTCATTCCAGGGCCACCATGAAGTAGTAATAATCGTTTGGTTGGATTATCTCCACATCTTTGGATCCAGACATTATATTCCCCTTGTTCAGTTTTGATGGGGATTAATTTTGTTTCAATTTTCATGATTGCCTCCTGATACTATCTATTGTACATCAAGTTTGCTCATATTGCATTAATAAGACTCAAACATTTCATCCTAAAAGAGGCTTATAGATGATCTAGAGAGGGGAGGGATGAAACAAAAAGAGTGGGGTAATTGATGATGATAAGAGATGCTAAGTACATGTTTTTAATATGAGTGGTAAAAAGTTTATAATTTGACTACTGGAAAGTTTCTTTTTTGCATGTTGAACCAATTAAAATATATCCTTCTTTCTTTATAAAAAGAGTGGTTAATGAAATTAATGGGGTAGTAACGTGTTAAAAGAGAAACTCTTATATTTTTTTTATTGTTTAGAGAAGGCTTGGTAGCCTTTTCGAGTGAAACCAATTTTTCGCGATTTCTGGTGTAAACCCTTTCTAGTCTTCTTTCTGAAATAGGAGGTAATGTACCAAGCACGGTTTCTTCAACTCATATTATCTTAATTCCTCCTGTGATAACTGCACCATAGGTCATAGCAGTCTAAAATGAATCTGCGAACTTTTCATGTGTGTGCTTAATACCTAAAGGTTCAACGAGGTACACGAGGTTTAGCTCTGATCTGTTAATAGCTTCTAATAAAGCAATGCTTTGTGCTAGGTTACATGTTGTATTTTTTTCTTCTCTGACTCTTAATGTATGATAGGTATATTCGAGTCCTGCATCAGTTACCCTTTTGGCACTATGATTATTAAACTCACCAATATTTTAAGTAAGGTTAAAGTCACCGTGTACTTCTTCTTTTTTCGATTCCCCATTTTTCTCCAGAGGAATAATTCACTATTTGTCTCAAAGAGCTTTACTAATAAAATATATAGTGCAATAATCTCATTAAGACGTTAATTTATGGGTAATCCCCTGCTTGCAGGCGTCTTTAAAGAACATGCTAAAACGGAGGATTTCAGTGGCTAATTTAAATTATTTACATTCTATTTCTACGCGATCTCTCTTTATTGATAATGAAGATTCTTTGTTATGTGATTCTCTACCAAGAGAAATCGAGTTGAACAAGACCTGTAGGGATGAATTAGATTCGATCAAGGAAGCGACCTTTACACACTCTGTAATTCTCCATATACCACACGCCTCTACAAATATCCCACCTAGAGTAAAAGATCAGTTTCTTCTTAATGAGGAAGAGCTACAACACGAGCAGTTAAAGATGGTTGACCGGTATGCTGATGAATTATTTATGCATAAGGAATATCCTCATATTAGTTGCCCAGTGTCACGTTTGGTATGTGATGTAGAGCGTTTTTCTGATGATGAGAAAGAGCCAATGGCACTTGTAGGCATGGCAATGGTGTATGTCAAGACTCATGATGGGAAGCGACTTAGAAGAGAATTGAAGGATTATGAGAAGAAAGAGTTGTTTGAAAAGTATCATCAGCCAAATGAAAGGGATGTACAAGCAGCTGTAATAAAAGCTCTTCGAGTTAATGGGGTTGCTATCGTACTAGATTGTCATACCTTTCCATCAGTTCCTCATCCATTTGAAAAAGATCAAGCAGTGCCACGAGTAGATATCTGCATAGGAGTCGATACTTTTCATACCCCAGGTATTCTTATAGAACTTGTGCACTCCTTTTTTATTGAAAAAGGATATACGGTTTCCCTTAATACACCTTATGAAGGAACCTATATTCCATCCCATTTTTATCATCGTAATAAGAATTGTTTATCGATTATGATTGAGGTAAACCGATCTCTGTATATGAATGAACTAACTGGAGAGAAACTGAAATCTTTCAATATTATGCATCTGTTGTTAGCAACTTTGATAGAGAGTGTAGATAATCTCTTAGTTGAAAATTATATAAGTTAAGAAGAACATTCACCAGGAGGAAAAGATGGTAGAGAATAGACGTGATGAAGAAAAAGAGTATGAGGAATTATTTATAAAATTATTAGTTGTTTTTGGAGAACTAAGACTTCAGTGTGATTCAGATTATCGAGCTCGAGTTTTTGATCACAGCCATAGATTAACGAGGAAATATGGGCATTCATCACTTGTAAGTAAGATGAGGCTTATTGGGTTTGAAAATTATCCTGATGAGAGTCAAGAAAGTCATGATTTTGTGATAAAGATGATAGATGTATTTGGTGCTGAATACTTTTTAGAAGAATCTTATGATCTAAAAACGACTATCCGCATGGCTGAAAGTGCTTTAAAAGAAAGGGGATTTGAAGGTGTCACTAAATTACAATTAGTTGGTATAAAGGAAATAATGAATGGGGATTTGGATGACTTTGCATTTGGACGAGTCCCATCTTGTGTTATAGAAGAACAAAGAGCAAAGAAGTTATATGAACAGATAACTAAAATCCTCAATGGCTTTGAGGAATGATACATTATCTAGATACAAAAATGGAACTATCTAACTGACTATTATACCTTCTATGAGGTGTGGGGTAAGACCTTTTATGAGTTTTAATCAAATTATTGGTTTGAGAAAGCTCATCATTATCGACAGGGCAAAAGGTATTGTTGATCTAAAAATTCTACCAACAAATCATCTTGAGCAATTGTTTGGAGACAGAAGTGGTTCATGGAGTGTACGAACAAACAAGCAATGGCGAATCTGTTTTACTTGAAACGATGGCATAGCTAGAGAAGTTGAGATAACAGATTATTTTAATAGGAGACGCAATACAATAAGAAAGTTTAATCCTCCCTTATTTTAAATCGAGAGAATCCATCACAGATTGCAAAATTGCTTCAGCGTTATCACCACTATCATCGTAATACTCTGCAGATACAGAGACTATCTTAGTGTTATTTATGTTTAGCAAGTATGAAAAACCATGTAGCTTAGAATCATCAATACTTGTGGAGTATGAATACTTTAATCTCCCTGAATCACTGTCATATGAATTTTCTAGAAGCTTTACATTTTTTATGATTGTATTTGTTCTTAATATAGTAAGAGCCTCATTGATTGTTGAAGCTAGCATGCTAGACATTTGGTACCTACTTAAGGGGGAAACAAATTCAAGATATCCAATTGAGCAAAAATATCCTTCCATCAAAAAGTTTGAATAGGTTATCTGTTTTGTCTTAAACATTGAGTTATCATCGACAGTGACCCAAGAAGGATTCATTTCGGGCCACATAAAAGCTACTTGTGTTCCTGGGATTTGATGTGAATACATGCTCGCTAGAGTATCTATAGACTCTAATTCATATGAGTCTTCAGGGAAATTAAAGACGAGGCTTTCTAAAAATTCATTAATTGCTGGAACAAATGTTCGAGCCTGACTTTGCCTGTATGAGCACATAATAGTGATAGTATGGATACCTGTAACGATAGTATATGAGTACACTTCAACAGGGCTGATATTCCCAGAGGTCGATTTCCTTGTATAGTGGTTACTAATAGCAAACAATCCACCAATATCTTCATACGTTGTTGGATACCAGTTAATGACAGCAGCTGTCATCTCACTCATGTTTCGCATCAATGTTTCATATTCTTCTTTATCAGAAGGAGATAGATAATCAAATGACTCGCGCATAACCCAATTGGGTATTGATGAAGAGTCATCAGTGCTTACTGATAACGTGATACGGCAATATTGTGAATTAGCCTTTTTGTCACCTATATTCAGTCCTTTTTGTTGTAGTACTACCTTAAGAGTATCTTCTCCATCATTGTTTACTAAACCCACATGTATATCTTCAGCAACTCGAGCAAATAACTCTTCATATAGTTCAGATCTAACCTCGAGCGCAGGTGGAACATCGAACTTGATTCGCTCATCTAAGAATGAGACAGAGAAAAGAGCAGAGGGTAGTAAAAGTAACAATACACATATTGATAGAAGCTTTTTCATATTTTATCCTTTATATCACATACAACAAACAGAGGTGATTTTACCCTGAAGAGTAGGTGATTCTTACTCTTTATAATGTCTCTTTAATCTAAGATTGATATATTCCAAGAAATATTGAAGTTTGAGATAAGACCAATTAGAACAGAATCTTCTATTAATGAGCCTTCAAGTGTTAATCCCCCCCCATACCCATTTGAATTCACCTGTGTTGTTCCTCCAGTGATTGGGATCTTTTTAGAGAATAGAAGAAACGTATCTTTATCATAAAAATTTAGGTAAAGGTAGTTGTTATTTGAAGAATCTCCTAGATTATCTACCAATTGATCTATCTCCTTTTCGCTAAGGGCTGTCTTAGGTTCTGTGAAACTCAAATCTATTGAGTAAAGAATAGAGCCTTCAGATGCTTTGACTTGAGCAGATACATAAAGATCTGTAGAAGCTGGTATTGTAGAAGTAGATGTGAATATGAGGCCTTCTCTTTTTTTTGCATAATCATCAATAGAAATTCTGATACCAGTTTCTGGATAATAAGCATCTCCTGAATTGGGGTTGAAGATTATAGTGTCCCCATTTATACCTTGTATGGAATAGGTATCTAAGGATGTAGAATCTATATGTGAATCTAAGAGCATTTCAGTTATCTCTTGAATAAGTTCATCATATGAAGGTGTGTTAGCTGTTGTGTACATAAGATATGCTATTCCAGTGGTAGCTAACAAAAGCAATACAAGGATAATGGTTAAAAACATGGTGTGCTTTTCTTTGATAACAATAGTTTCTTTTTCTATTTGAGGGAGGCTCCCCTTATCGTGTATTATTGGTTCTATGTTTTCCTTATTGGTTTCATCCATCCTTATTCTCCTTTTAGCACAGCTTACCATGTGAAAGCGTAAACAACACTAAAAGAATGCATTGGAAATAAGATACACATAGCTTTAATGTGTAATCACAGTAAAAGGAAATAGATTTCCTATAAATATGTAAATGAAACCTTCTTGTAGTAGTGGGTTGTAAGTTTGCTAACTTCTTTTCTAGAAAGAGTGTTTGTTTTACCTTCTATATACATTATTAATATTACATCATATTCCCCATAACACTTATTTCAGGTAAAGCTGCTTATCTTGTACCAAGGCATTACTTCCGTTAGGTGTTTTATTTGTTTCTATAATCTTGTTTGATGAAGTATTTTGAGCTGAAGCACTACGATTTGTACTTTTCGTCAAAATTTTGTTAAGACCATTAATATTGTAATAGTTAAAAAGTGTCAAAGTATTTCCATCACTACTAAACGAATAGCTTTCCCAGTCACCCCATTCAGAGTATGGGTTGTCCCATAGTTTCCAACGATAATTACCATTTTGGACATCAAATTCTATATCCCACAGATAGTAATCTCCTATGTAATCACCAGTGTAAGACCATCCACTAGAAGAATAATAGCTATATCTTTTAGAATAATAAGATGCTTTACTCGTACCATCAAATTTGAAGACAGTATATTCAAATTTTTCATTTATCCCATTGCTAGCAACCCACTTTTCATAGTATGAAAATGATCCATTAAACCGAGAATCCTCTAGCGTTGTTGGAAAAATGTTGGAGAGCATATCATCACATCCTACAAATGCTAGCATGATCGATAGTAACATCAACAAAATTGTAATTTTCTTTACCATACAAAACCTCTCAATAATAGCTATCTAACATGTTCGATATGGATGAATCTATCCAAATATAACAATGTCCGATTCACAAAATTGTGTTAGTATTAAACCCTTTAAGTATAATACTAGTGTACTTAGACACAACTGTCAAATAAAATTTAGGGGGATGTGTTTGTTATTACACCAGAAGTAAGTTTTCAATCTGAGCTTCCTTTATTCTGAAATAGGGAGCGGATAGTTTGAATTTGACGACTGAGGATGTAATTAAGGTGTGATCACAATATCTAGATAATGTGATTAGTGATGATGTTGCCAAAGTAAATGACAAAGTGCTAATGGAGTAAAGATACGCCTATGTTCGCTTGCACGTAATGAGAGCGCGTGCGCTACTAGGGCACGTCTAAAGAGTGATATACTGGGAGTTAAGCAATCGCTATTGATGAAAAAACAATCTCTAATCACCTTAATATTTTTACTGAGCTCTTTATTACAGAGAATCAAAAGCCTTTTGCATCGACCACTCTTTGTGTAATCTGTGGACTTTCAAATGCAGTCTAAGAGAGGTCTGATGGTGTAGCCATTGTGCTAATTACTGTAAGTGTACCATGCATACATGAGAAACTCTAACCACTATTCACTATAGACCTCCTATGGTGAAAACTAATCTGAAAATAGCTTGAATGTTCTTAATTTTTTTGAATGAAAGAATCAATAGAGTTTTCTACATATAGCATTTCAAGTTCCTTTGATGTCATAAAAGGTATGCTCACTCTTCCATATTGAATTATTATTATCCGTATCAAACATTCCTTAGTTGATGAGCTGTGCTTTTTAAGAGATGTTAAATTATTCGATATTTGTTGTATTATCAGTTTGTGCACTGTATTGTTAAAGTGACGGATAGCACATCTTTTTAAGCTAAGATACAACTTGAAATCTGATCTGCTTTTATAAAAAGATTTGTTTGGATGAGTGTTAGAATAAAGCAGTCAAAGTAAAAAAACTAAACACCCTGAAGTCCTGTGCGAGTGAGGTTTTGCTTAATTCAGCTACCTCTTTGAACAAGGGGGGGTATCAATGAGAAAAAACTCTATCATGATACTATTAGGATGCGGTATTGTTTATTTGCTTATTTTTTTATCAAGTTGTCCACTATCACAAGAGCCACAGATATATTCAATTACCTTTGATACTGGTGAAGGGAGTACAGTAGCATCACAAGCAGTAAAAGAGAATGAAAGCGTAATACGACCTACTGACCCAACCAGAATTGGCTATTCATTTGATAATTGGTATAGTGATGAAGCATGTGTCACTGAATGGTCTTTTGATACACCGATAACAGCAGATATGACTTTCTATGCTGCGTGGGTTGCAAACACCCAGACGATAACTTTTGTGGTAAGAACAGGCAGTAGTCCTGAACCTGCCACTAAAGAAGTTACCTATGATCAACCATACAATTCTTTAGCGACCACTACCCGAGAAGGTCATACCTTTGCTGGTTGGTGGACCGAAGTGGATGGAACTGGAGATATGGTGACAGAGTCAACGATATTTACCGGACTGACAGATCAAGAATTATATGCTCATTGGACAATAGAAACATATAGAGTGACCTACAATGCGAATGAGGCAACTAGTGGAGAGGTTCCTCCTGAGCAAACCAAGGAGTGGGGTCATAATCTTACTCTTGCAGCTAATAGTGGATTGCTAACACGTATAGGATATTCTTTTGATGGCTGGAACACCCAAGGTGATGGCAGTGGCACTAATTATGATGAAAGTTCTTCGTATTATGCTAACGAGGAGGTTACTTTATATGCTAATTGGAAAGCGAACACACAGACAATTCGGTTTAATGCAAACAGTGAAAGTAGTAACGATCCTCCCAATAGAACGGCCACCTATAACCAACCATATGGTGAATTACGTACACCATATCGTCATGGGTATACCTTTGCTGGTTGGTGGACCGAAGTGGATGGAGATGGAGATATGGTGACAGAGTCAACGATATTTACCGGACTGACAGATCAAGAATTATATGCTCATTGGACAATAAACACCTATTTAGTAACATACGAAGCAAATGGAGCAACTTCTGGTACTATCCCGTCTATGCAAATAAAGACTTATGGAGAGGATCTTACGCTTGCACAAAACACAGGAAATCTTCAACGAACTAACCATTCATTTGTCGGTTGGAATACGATAGCAGATGGAAGTGGAACCGACTATGAAGTTGAAAGTGCTTATAGTAATAACAATGAGGTTACTTTATATGCAAATTGGGTATTTAATGTATTTTCTGGACTTGCAGGGGGCACCGTGTTTTATGAGAACCCAAACTGGGAATCAGAGTCGTGGCGATATCTAGAAGCAGCACCTGATGGGTGGTATGGAGGAGCAAGTGATCCTAGATTCCAATGGGGGCTAACTGGGGATCACACCGACTTAATAAACACTGAAGCAGCAATTGGTACTGGAAAGAGCAATACTGAGAATATAGTATCCTATCACAACAGTTTGGGAAATTATTACACCAATCCAACAGCTCATAATGGAAATAGTAATGGAACAGTTGCAGCAAAAATGTGTACTGATTATTTTGTTATGAAGAATGGGAAAAGATATGATGATTGGTTCTTGCCATCACAACAAGAGCTATACCAAGTATTTCATAATATGAAGGATCAAGGGTTTGGAGAGTTTTCTGATGATAAATATTGGAGTTCTACAATTCCAACATCGATTGTTAAGAATTACGTATACTTTAATGATTTTACTACTGGTAACATGCACGGGAGTACCCATTCGCTTATGGATTTCCTTGTGAGGCCTATACGGGCTTATGAATAAGTTCTTGACTAATAATAGCTTCTAGTGGTGCAAGTGGGAAGAGGAACCCTACTTGCACAAGAATTAAACACTTTACTTCTTTGATCCCCTCAAGATCTTTCTACATATTACTGAAAGGTCTTATCATTGTTTGTAATGTGGTTTTGTACAAAATTTTATCATAATATATCTCTGAGACGACGTATTTTTTTTAAAATATCATGATATATACTTACAATGAGAAAAAAGGGGTACATGTAATACATAATGTTACACCGATGAGAGTTTACTACTAGATTTTAATCAAGGGCCTTTACTTGGTGAAAAGAGAGAGTAGATAGAAAAAATGAGAGTGTGATTATTGTAAAGATAAAGTAGTAGCTGTTTGTGAGATTTTAATTGTGTTCTCTGCTTTTTATTAGATATTTCATCTTAGTACACAGAATACCAAGCAAAGTGCTATTCTCAGCTAATGAATCCTGGAAAAACTAATTAACGCCATACCCTATTGCTAGTACGATAGAATGCAACAGAGTATCTCATTATCATGATTTATTGCTGTCTATATTATGCTTACATGTAGAAGGAAGAATGAAAAATGGTTCTTTATAGTCACCCCTATGAAAAGTTTAAACAAGATGTTTCAAGCCTTACTTTAACTAAGACTTTAGTTGACCGTTTTGAAACTGTGTATCATTCAAAAGTAAAAGAGGGCTTTTGAAAACTCTCTAAGTGCTATGCCCACCATAATGAGTGGCTCCTCTTTACCTAATGATTGTGGCATTTCAATTGAATATAATCTTCCACATACAAATCGTCGTATTGATTTTATTATTGCAGGCGAAGATGAAAATGCAAATAAGAATGTAATTATTGTCGAATTAAAACAATGGCAAACAGCTAACTCTACCCATATGGATGGTGTAGTAGAAACTTTTTTGAATAAAGGAATACGAAAAACTTCCCATCCCTCATACCAAGCTTATGGGTATAAAAACTTTCTAAACAACTTTAATGAAGCTATATATGATGGTGACATTGAAGTTAAGTCCTGTGCTTTCCTACATAACTATAATAAAAAAGAGCCAGAACCTCTCCTTGATGATATCTATGTGCATTATTTTAATGATTCACCTATCTTTTTCAGAGATCACGCAGTAGAGCTAGACAATATGAAGTGACCTCCCAGTTTGCAAATCGCGGATTCACCGTGCATAC
>CAYVRR010000010.1:0-49568 GCA_964453215.1 uncultured Spirochaetaceae bacterium
AGATATTCTTAACTGATTCACCTATCTATAAAGGAGATGATTTTAAAGATAAAACAATAAGAGTAGCCGGAGGGCTTGCAAATTCTTTAAGAATGAGTTCTTTAGGGGCACAAAGTGTAACAATTCCTTGGCCAGCACTTTCACTAGCTTTACAAAAGAAAACAATCGATGCCTTATTAACTTCATATGAGACAATTGTAAGTGCACAGCTACATGAAGCTGGAATTAAGTATGTATATGAAGACAATCAATATTTTGCTCAATATATCCCCCTTGCTTCACGCATCTTTTGGGATAAACTTCCTCTTCATATTCAACAGATAATTGTTTCATCGTGGGAGGAAATAGTAGATGAAGCGAGGCATGATGCCATCATTGCTCAACAAGAAGCTGCCCAATATTTACAAGGGGAAAATGTTACTATTATAACTCCTAGTGAAGATGAGATAACGCACACTCGATGGCTCCTCATACAAGATGAAAAAGATATTGGTGAACAAATAGGCATCCCTCCTACCATATGGGATGAGTATATTGCTTTTTTTGAACATATCGAATGTAGAGAGGATGTGTTTAGCAAATGAAGAATAAAACAGACACAAACTCTTCATCATATCTTATTCGATACGCCCTTCCCATATTCATCATAGTGATAGTCTTCCTTGTCTTTGGATTTATATTATTTAGACAACGAAAATTAGAGCTAAAAAGCCTTGAACTGCGTCTTCAAATGCAATCAAGTTTACTTAGTGAAAAAATCTCTTGTAGCCTACACACCTATGAAATGGCTATATCATTATTGGAGTTACTTTCACAACGGGTTGATGTTCTGAACGTAGAAGAAAGAGATATTTTTGAAAAAGAGATGAGAAAACAATTAATTTTAGAGGATGGATTAATTGGGATCAATCTCTATACAACAGATGGAAACCTCCTTTATTCAAGCACATACAGGGGCCTCGGTGAAAAAGAAATCAATACTATTATAATACATGAGCATATAGAGCAAGAAAAAGAGTTTGCAATCTCATCACTACACAATGAAAATGGATTACATATATTAATGAGTAGAGTGCTCCATAAAGAAGACTCATCTCCATCATCAATCATCGCCTTGACTATTGATACAGATGAATTCTTTGACCCACTCATTATTTCTACTTTAAAAGGGATCGTTAGTGCTCTGCTATATGATCACAACGGGACTATTTTAGCGCTATGGCAAGAGGGTGATGAGGTACCTACCCCCATTCGCACTAAAAATGGTAATATTTCTGATTTATCTCCATTTTCATTAATTGATCAATTGGAAGATACCACCTCTTGTATAAAAGGGGGAGTGAGAATACTCTCCTTACAAGATACCTATATCCCACTTGCTCAAGTCTCTAATTTTCCGTTCACTATTGCTCTCCATGCTGACATTCCAACAGCTATGAATGCCTATGATAAGACAACATATATTAATCTTATAGCAATTTGTGTTCTTCTTATCATACTACTTTATATTAATCATCGCCTTCACCATCACCGTTCATTAAAAGAGCGATTACAACAAAACATGGTTAGAGAGCTTAGGTTGTTAGTGAAGAGTCGAACACGAGAACTTGAAAAACTGAGTTCAGAGGACTTTCTTACAGGACTTATGAATAGGCGTCAATTCAACCTATTGTTAGATAAAGAGATAATAGATGCTAAAAAGGATGCTACCCCTTTTTCAATTATTGCAATAGACATTGATTCATTTAAATCCATCAATGATACCTATGGCCATATTATTGGTGATAAAGTGCTTATCCATATATGTCAGCAACTCACTCAAGGGATACAAGAGGATGGGTATATTTCTAGATGGGGGGGAGATGAATTGATGATTCTCTTACCTAATACAAAGCAAAGGGATGCCTATAATATTGGTGTAAAGTTGTGTAATCATATTGAAAATAGGAGATATAATGATGAAATTTATTGCACTATTAGTCTTGGAGTTGCCCAATATAAAGAATCTGAAAGTCTTATAACCTTGATACGCCGAGCTGATGAAGCCCTCTATAAGGCAAAAGAATTAGGTAGAAATAGGGTAATAAGTGCAAAATAATGAGTATAGCTACTACTCATCGAGCCATATGAGTTGATCAATTTCATGTTTAAACTGAGCATGAGATAAGCCCTTCACATTTTTTAATAGAACTAAAAACTCTCTGTTCCCTTTTCTCCCTCTAATGGGTGAGTTGATAATAGACTTTACACCTACCCCTTCTATATGTAAATTCTCATATACTGATAAAAGGGTCTCATAAAGGAGAGTAGAATCGGTGATAACACCACTAAAATCTTCTTTATTACCAATAAGTTCAAACTGTGGTTTTATGAGAGATATCATCCACTTTTGGCGAGTGAGGCTAAGAATATGGGAAGCTGCCCCTGTAATTGAGCGAAAAGAGAGGTCAGCAACTGCAGCATCTACTATACATTGTGAAGAGTTGATGTGCATAATATTTGTTTTTTCATGAACTACAACCCTCTCATCCATCCTTAGGCGATAATCGAGTTGATTATACCCTACATCGACACTGTGAACCTTAGTGGCTCCTTGTTGCAGCAGGCAATCAGTAAACCCTCCACTACTTGCTCCTGCATCAATGAATTCTAGGCCTTTTACATCTATCTTCCACTCATTGATTGCATGCTCAAGTTTTATTCCACCTCGCGAAACATATTTATTGGTATGAACTGTTGCTTTTGCATGAATAGGAAATGTTTGCTGAGAATCTCTTACCCCTTCCCCATCAACCCATACACTTTTTGATGCAATGAGAGTGAGTAGCGTAGGTCTATCAATGTGGGGATACTGATTGAGTAAAAGATCTATAACTTTAACTTTTTTATCTCTTCCTTTCATACTTCTTTCAACAATTAGAGATTATAACTCTCTTTAATGCGGGTGATAGAGAGGGCTTTTTTTGTTGAGACATCTATTGTTACAACAACTCCCTGCAAGTGCGCTGGTGCATCCACTATCTCGTTCCTGTAGGGAACCTGAGTCATCTGCCTCTTAATGGCAATCATAGGATCTGATCCAATGACACTATCTAGTGGTCCACACATCCCCATATCTGTAATATAGGCTGTCCCTTTTGGAAGAATTCTCTCATCAAGGGTTTGTACGTGGGTATGGGTTCCTACAACTGCAGAGACTTTTCCATCAAGGTGGTGAGCTAATGCCTCTTTCTCTTGAGGGAGCTCTGCATGAAAGTCTATGAGTATTGCCCCTGTACTCTTTTTCATCCTTTCAACGAGAGAGGAAGCTACTTGAAACGGGCAATCTAGTGGTCCCATGTTCATCCTTCCTTGCACGTTGATAACTCCAACTTTCACCCCTCTGATATCGAGGATAACAGAGCCATGGCCTGGTGCTGATGAGGGGTAATTTGCTGGTCGAAGGATTCTTTCATCTTGTTCAAGTGTTGCTCGAAACTCCTCTCTTTGCCATATATGGTTGCCACTTGTGATAGCATGAACTCCTAATGAGAAAAATTGTCTTGCTAACTCATCGGTAAGTCCAAATCCATGCTCTGCATTTTCCCCATTCACTACAATAATATCTGCTCTGTATTGTTTAATGAGTTGAGGTAATCCTATAAAAAGGGCTCTACACCCGGGTTGTCCTAACACATCCCCAAGAAGTAGAGCCGTAAGTGTACGCTTATCTGCCATTCAATCAATTTACCTTGCGTATTCAACTACTCGCATTTCACGAATAATAGTAACTTTGATTCGTCCAGGATATCTGAGTTCTGCCTCAATTCTCCCAGCGATTCCTTTAGCAATATCTTTAGCTCCATCATCAGAAACACTCTCATTGTTCACTAAGATTCTTAATTCTCTTCCAGCTTGAATAGCGAATGCTTTATCTACGCCAACAAAACTTTCAGCGATATGCTCAAGGTTCTCAAGTCTCTTAATATAGTTATCAATAGTTTCTCTACGAGCTCCAGGTCGTGCTGCTGATATTGCATCTGCAATTTGTACAATTACTGATTCAACACAGCTTGGTTCAATATCATCATGGTGAGAGAGGATTGAGTTTATCACCCTTGGGTCTTCCCCTAAGCGTTTTGCTAAATCTGCCCCCATTTCTGCATGGTTAGCATCTCCATCTGATTCAATACCTTTACCAATGTCATGAAGGAGTCCTCCACGACGAGCAATCTCTCTATCTGCTCCAACTTCACTTGCGATCATTCCAGCTAAAATAGCAACTTCTTTGGAGTGGCTGAGGACGTTTTGTCCATAGCTTGTTCTAAAGTGTAATTTACCTAAAGCTCTCACCATCTCTTGACTCATGTTATGTATGCCAAGATCAAAGAGTACTTTATCAGCTTCCTCTATGATAACTCTCGAGATCTCTTTTGTGACCTTCGTTACCACTTCTTCAATTCGTGCAGGATGGATTCTTCCATCTTGAACTAATCTTTCTAAGGAAACTCTTGCTATCTCTTTTCTCACTGGATCAAAGCAAGAAATAACTACAGCCTCTGGAGTGTCATCAATAATAATGTCTACTCCTGTTAATGTCTCTAGTGTTCTAATGTTTCTCCCTTCTCGGCCAATAATACGCCCTTTCATCTCATCACTTGGTAAAGAAACTGTTGTTACAGTTACTTCTGAACTCACCTCAGTGGCAATTCTTTGAATAGTTGTGACGATGATGTCTCTGGCAAGTTTATCAGCTTTGAGCTGGGCTTCTTGCTCAACTTTATTGATAATAATTTGAGCATCTCTTTTTGCTTCAACCTGTAAGTTTTCTATGATAAGTTGTTTTGCTTCGTCACTTGTCATAGATGCAACTCTTTCAAGTTCTTGTATCCATTTACTCTCCATCTCAGAGAGTTCTTTGTCTCTCTGGGCGTGGGATACCTCTTTGTCTGCAAGCTGTCTCTTTTGGACATCTAGTTCTGATTGTTTCCGTTCTAAATTTTCTTCTTTTAATAACAATCTTCGTTCTGTTTTCTGAAGTTCACCTCTCCGTTCTCTTGCTTCTCGCTCTTGTTGTTGTTGTTCTTTTAATAACAAATCTCGAGTTTCAATTAACAGTTCCTTACTTTTTGCTTCTGCTTCTTTTATAGCTTCTTCATTCAACCGAACTGCTTTTTGTTCGATTGAAGTGAGCTTGAACTTCGCATACGTCCAACGAATTAACCATCCTAGGATTATACTAACAAGACAAAAAGGGATTAATAGTAATAAATTCATGTTTCACCCCCGTTTGTAATTCTATCATAATACGTACGTAGGATAAGATTGTCAAGTGAACTCAATAATCTATTACAATTGTATAATAAGAGTAATTTATTCATATATAAACAATTATAGCCGCCATCTATGACGGGCGGCTATAGTTTCCACATACGTTAATTGTGGATTTAGGGTACATGTTAGTTAGCTTTTCTTAGCTTCTTTCTCTTTCTTTTCACCTTTTTTAGGTTTACTTGTCTTTACAACGAGTTCTAAAATTGCCATTTCAGCATTATCCCCTTTTCTGTTACCAGTTTTGATAACACGGGTATACCCACCATTACGCTCAGTGTAGAGGGGAGCAATTTCAGTAAAGAGTTTAGCTAACACGGCTTCATCTTTAATGTCTCTGTTAATCATACGACGAGCATGAACTGAATCTACTTTAGCTCGTGTAATCATCTTTTCAGCGACTCGTTGTACTGCTTTAGCCTTCGCTTTAGTTGTTTCTATTCTTTCATAACGAAACAGCGAAGTCACCATATTGCGCTTAAGCGCTTTTCGCTGGCCTGTTCTGCGGCTCAGTGCATTAAAACCAAATTTATGCTTCATTCTCTTCTTCCTTGTTCCCTGGAATTCTAATTGAGTTTTTTAAGACTGAATAATCTGTCATACCTAGACTTAAATTCCACTCTTTTAGTTTCTCCTTAATCTCCGAAAGTGACTTCTTTCCAAAATTACGGGTTTTCCCAATCTCTTCTTCAGTCTTTTTCGTTAAGTCCCCGATGGTCTGGATATGAGCATTCTTCAAACAATTGCTACTTCTCACTGATAGTTCAAGTTCCATCACATTTGTATTTAGAATCTTTTTAATTCTCTCTTCACCCTCATCAACTTCATCACTACTACTTACTAAGCTTTCATCAAAGTTAATAAAGATAGCAAAATGATCTTTTGCAATCTTAGCAGCTTCTGCTAATGCGTTTTCAGGGGAGAGAGTACCATCTGTGAAGACATCTAAAACGAGTTTATCATAATCGCTTCTTTGTCCTACACGTGTTGGTTCAATTTCATAAGAGACTCGAATAACTGGAGAAAAGCTTGCATCTATTGGGATAGTTCCAACTTCTTCAATATACTTCTCATTAATCTCGCTTGGAACATATCCTCGACCAAGATCAATTTGTAATTCCATCTCTATATTCGCATCATCCATCATGGTAAACAGAACTAGATCTTTATTAGCAATCTCTACGTTGTTTTTTTCTAAATCTGCACCTGTGATTACCCCAGGGCCTTTACACTCTATGAGCAAGACTGTTCCTTCAATCTCTTCAGGCATTTTTATTTTTAATTTCTTAATGCTTGCGATAATTTCAGGGAGGTCTTCTACTACACCAGGAAGAGCTTCAAATTCACTGCTTACAAGATGAGGAAGTCCTTCCTCATTAAATGTTGTGAACTTGAGCGCAGTAACAGCATATCCTTGTATTGAGGAGAGAAGAATCCTTCTTAATGTATTACCAACGGTTGTACCATATCCCCTTTCAAAAGGGTAGGCGATAAAACGCCCACTATCTGGTTCAACTAAGCTATGCTCAAAGGTGATTCCTTTCGGCCTTTTAAATCCTTTCATAAGGTTTTTACGTGCCATGTTTACTCCTTAACGAGAATAGAGTTCTACGATTAACTGCTCTTGAATGTCTTTAACTTCTGTGACCTCGGTTTTTCGAGGAACCGCAAGGAAAGATCCTTTCATGTTATCAGGGTCAAGAGATAACCATGGAACTAATCCATTTTTAGAGAAAGCTTTTAAGTTTTCTTTAATGATTACCATTTTTTGGCCTTGAGTACCAATCGATACTTCATCACCAACACGTAGTCGGTATGATGGAATATCTACTCGAGCACCATTCACAAATACATGCCCATGGTTAATGATTTGTGCTGCTTGGTTTCTAGAATTAGCAAAGTGGAGTCTATAGACTACATTATCTAATCTTTGTTCGAGCAACATGATCAAGTTTTCACCTGTTTTTCCAGGAATACGGGCAGCTTCATTAAAGGTTAGTTTGAATTGTTTCTCTAATAAACAATACATTCTTTTTAACTTTTGTTTCTCGCGTAACTGAATTCCATAGTCAGTCTTTTTCTTACTTCGTGCACGAGGGTCTTTCCCTGGAGCACCTTTTTTCTTATCTACTGGACATTTACCAGTGAGGCAACGATCCCCTTTAAGGAATAATTTTGTCCCCTCAGTCCGGCAATACCTGCATTTTGGTCCTGTATATCTTGCCATATCTCTACCTGCTCCTTATTAGACTCTTCTCGTCTTGCGAGGACGACAACCATTGTGAGGAATTGGAGTGATATCCCGGATACTTCTTACTTTCAAGCCGAGTCCGCCTAATGTTCTTATAGCAGATTCACGTCCGACCCCAGGTCCTTTCACAAATACATTCACTTCACGAAGTCCATAATCCATTGCCTTCTTTGCAGCAGTTTCTGCTGCAGTTTGAGCAGCATAAGGGGTAGATTTTTTAGCTCCTCTAAATCCTAGTCCACCGGCACTTGCCCATGAAACAGCATTTCCATTGAGGTCTGTAACAGTTACAATAGTATTGTTAAATGTTGCTTGGATATACACATTTCCCTCATATACTGTTTTTTTGACTTTGCGTTTTGCTTTAGCCACAATCAGTTCTCCTTATTTCTTCTTACCGGCAACGGTCTTTTTCTTACCCTTACGGGTTCTTGCATTAGTTTTAGTTCTCTGTCCTCGAACTGGTAATCCTTTTCTGTGACGTAGGCCACGGTTACATCCGATATCCATCAAACGTTTTATATTAAGTGCAACTTCAGTTCGTAAACGACCTTCAACTTTATAATCATTTTCAATAAGTTTTCGTAATTCATTTACATCCTCTGCTGAAAGATTGTTCATTCTTTCATCAGGGTTTATGTTGCTTTTCTGGCAAATCTCTTCTGCTGAGACTCTACCGATTCCATAAATATAGGTCAATGCAATTTTTACCGCTTTGTTTGGTAAATCAACACCTGCAATTCTCGCCATTAAATGGCCTCCTCTCACCTGCTTTTATCAGCTATTATCTCTGTCTTTGTTTGTGCTTCGGATTATCACAAATAATTCTGACTACCCCAGCACGTCTAATGACTTTGCATTTGTCGCACATTGGTTTGACACTTGCTCTCACTTTCATCTCAATATCTCCTATAAATTCCTTGCTTTGATACGTCCTTTACCGGTGATACCATCTTGGTGGTGCATCTTCATGATGCCCTCAATCTGACTCATAGTATCTAGGTCGACACCAACCATAATGATCAATGAAGTTCCACCGAGTAACATTGCTACAGATGCTGGGAAGTTAAATAACTTTTGCACTACTGTAGGAATTAAGGCGATAAAGGCAAGAAATAATGCACCTGGTAATACAATACGATTTAAGACTTTCGTTAGATACTCTTCAAGTCTTTCTGTTCGTACTCCAGGAACAGACCCACCATTTTCCCTAATTTGTCGAGCCATCTCAATTGGATTCAACGACACCTGGGTGTAGAAAAATGCGAATGCGATAATCAACAGGGTATAGATGATAAGATAGGGGGCTCCCTGTGGATTGAGCCAATTCGCTGTTGCTTGCAACCAGCGTACTTCAGGTCCAAGAGATGCAGCAATCTGCAATGGAAATGAGAGTAAAGCTGAAGCAAATATTACTGGAATAACTCCGGAGGGGTTAATCTTGAAAGGGATATAAGAGCTTTGAGACCCATACATCTTTCTTCCAACAACACGCTTTGCGTACTGTACCGGAATCTTCCTTTGTCCTCGCTGCTCATATACAACTAGTGCAACAACTAGTGCGAACATTGCAAGAACAACTATTACTACAATTGGGTTAAGAATACCAGCTTGAACACTTCTAAAAAGTGTAATAAGAGCATCTGGAATTCTTGCTACAATACCAGCAAAAATGAGAAGTGAAATCCCATTTCCAACACCACGTGCTGTAATTTGATCACCTACCCATACTAAGAACATTGATCCAGTTGTTACACTAAGCATTGCTATAAGTGTAAATGGAAGAGGGGAAAGTGTCATTACATCTGGTATTGAGTTAGCATATACTGTAACTACATAAGACTGTATTAAACAGACTAAAATAGTCCCGTACCGTGTATATTGTTGAACTTTTTTCCTTCCAGAAGCATCTTCAGTAAGTTTTTTCAAACTAGGAACAACCAACATAAGAAGTTGGAAAATAATCTGTGTAGAGATGTAAGGCATAATTCCTAACATAAATACACTAAAGTTTGAGAAAGCTCCACCTGCAAAGAAGTTAAGATACTCTGTAAGACCAATAGTACTTGAATTACTTTGAGAGAGGAAATAAAGTTTTAACACTTGTGGATCAATTCCAGGGATTGGAATAAAAGCTCCAATCCTAAAGACTACAAGAAACAAGACCGTCCATGAGATCTTTATTCTGAGTTCATCAATCCTGAACATTTTCACTAAGGAGTTAGACATCGCAATCCTCTTTTTTATTTAATTTCCCCACCAGCCGATGTAATTAATTCGACTGCAGTTGCAGAGATCTTGAGTCCTTCAAACACCACCTTTTTGGTGAGGCTTCCGTTAGCAAGCACTTTCACTTTTGCGTTGTGCCCTTTCACAAGATTCTTATCTTTCAAACTCATCACATTTACAATTTCTTTATCTTCAAAGTTTTGAGATATTGCATCAAGGGAAACAATTTCATATTCATCCTTGAATGGATAGTTAGAGAATCCTCGTCTTGCAATTCTTCTGTACAAAGGCATTTGACCACCTTCGAATCCAGGACGTACTCCTCCACCACTACGTGAGTTTTGACCATTATGACCGCGACCACAAGTTCTTCCTTTTGAAGAGGAACCTCGACCTACGATAGTTTTTTTTGTTTTAGCACCAACAGGTGCATTAATTCGTCCCATATTACATCTCCTCAACTTTCACAAGGTGGGAAACTGCTCGAACCATTCCTTTAATTACAGGAGATGCATCATGCACAACACTGCTACTAATTCTCTTTAGTCCAAGAGCTTTCACTGTTCTTCTGTGTGCTGGGATTGATCCGATGACACTTTTCACTAATGTTACTTTTATTTGTTTTTCTGCAGCCATTGTTTACCCCCACATCTCGCTTAAAGATTTACCACGAGAGGCGGCAAGTTCTTTAGCATCAAAAAGTGATTCAAGAGCATCAAATGTTGCTTTAACAGTGTTCACACTATTTTTAGATCCAAGAGATTTACTCAGTACATCCTTGATTCCACATGCATCTAATACGTGTCTTACAGCTCCTCCAGCAATAACTCCAGTACCTGGAACTGCTGGGCGAAGAAGGACACTCGCACTCTTATAATTACCTACGATTTCGTGTGGAATAGTTGATTTAGAGAGAGGAATACTTACCATGCTCTCTTTAGCTTTTTCAGCTGCTTTTCGAATTGCTTCGGCAACGTCATTAGCTTTTCCAGCTCCATATCCCACTTTCCCATTTCTATCACCTACGACAACGAGAGCAGTGAAAGAGAATCTTCTTCCACCCTTAACTACTTTGGAAACTCTGTTTAGTTTGACCAATTTCTCGCTGATTTCACTTTCTTGTTTTCTATTTGACCTGTCCACCATATCCCCCTAGAATTTCACTCCGGCTTTTCTGGCCCCATCGGCAATACTCTTAACAATACCGTGAAACAGATACCCGTTACGATCAAACACGACTGTATCGATGTTTTTCTCTAATAGTCTCTTTCCCACAATTTCACCAAGTTTAGCTCCATCTTCGACATTATTTTTCAAATCTCTTAATGAGGGCTCCATGCTACTTGCTGATACTAGGGTATGACCCGCTAGATCATCAATTACTTGGACGTATAGGTGTGAATTACTTCTATACACACTCATTCGAGGTTTGATTGCAGTACCAAATATATGCTTTCTGATATGAACCTTACGTTTTGCACGCTTTCTATTCTTATCTAACACTCTGTTCATTTATTCATCCTACCTATTTCTTACCGCCAGACTTACCGACTTTACGTCGAATGACTTCATAATCGTACTTGATTCCTTTCCCTTTATAAGGCTCTGGAACTCTAAGTGAACGGATTTCAGAACTCACTTGTCCAACACGTTGTTTGCTGGTTCCCGAAACTATTACAGTAGAGGGATTTTCACATACTATTGTTAAGTCTTTAGGAATCATATACTCAATCTGGGTAGAATACCCTAGGTTAAGATATAAAATATCCCCTTTTACTTCAGCACGGAACCCTACACCATTAATCTGCAATTTCCTAGAAAACCCTGTAGAAACTCCAATAACCATATTTTGGACTAACTGGCGATACAACCCATGAAAAGAACGAGCTGGAATGCTGTCATCTTTTCTTGTAACAGTAACAGTACTACCATCGATAGCAATCGTTACTTCAGGACGGTAATCTTGAACCAGTTTCCCTTTTGGCCCTTCAGCTGTAATTACACTATCTGTGACAGTTAATTTCACACCTTTAGGCAACTCTATTGGTAATTTACCTATTCGAGACATAGTTCACCACCTTACCAAATTGTGCAGATCAGCTCACCACCGACCTTCTTTTCACTAGCTTTCTTCCCCGTAATAATACCAGTAGAGGTAGAAACAACCACAACACCATACCCATTATATACACGAGGCATATCACGGTAACCAGTATAGACTCTTCTACCTGGGGTACTGATTCTATCAATACCATGGAGAACTGGGTTTTGCTTGTCATCATATTTCAAGAACACTCTGATTGTGTTCACACCATCTTTATTCACTACTTTTTTGAAATTCTTCACAAATCCTTCATTTTTCAAGATTTTGATAATCTGAAGTTTCATTTTTGATGTTGGAATTTCTACTTTTTCATGCTTCGCCATGCTTGCATTTCTAATTTTAGTCAGCATATCGGCAACAGGATCACTTATAGCCATGTTTATCTCCTACCAGCTAGATTTGGTGACGCCAGGGATTTGCCCTTCGCTAGCAAGCTTCCGAAAGCAAATTCTGCACATCTCGAATTTCCGCATATACCCACGTGGTCGACCACACACTTTACAGCGGTTGACCCTTCTGGTACTGAACTTTGGCGTTCTGTTCGCCTTAACGATCAATGATTTTTTAGCCATCTTGTCACTCCACCTTATTTGGCGAATGGCATGCCGAGTTTCTTGAGTAAGGCATACCCTTCTTCATCATTCTTGGCCGAAGTCACGATAGCAACGTTCAACCCACTGACGCGTTCAATTTTATCATAATCAATTTCAGGGAAAATGATTTGCTCAGTAATTCCAAGCGAATAGTTTCCATGTCCATCAAACGCGTTTGGTTTTACGCCCTTGAAGTCTTTAACACGTGGTAAAGCTATACCAATAAGACGTTCAAGGAAGAACCACATATTATCACCACGAAGTGTTACTACAGCGCCAATTTCTTGTCCTTGTCGAACTTTGAAGTTAGCAATAGATTTACGTGCTTTAGTTTTTACTACGTGTTGACCAGTTATTTGTTCAAGTTCTTTCACAGCTGAATCGAGAAGCTTTTTGTTAACAATAGCCTCACCAACTCCAATACTCACTGAAACTTTTTCAACTGTAGGAATTTGCATATTTGAAGTATAACCAAATTCTTTCATTAATTCTGGAGCAACTTTTTCTCCATACTTTACTTTTAAGTTAGGTACAAATCTTGCCATTAGATCACCTCTCCGGTTTTCTTAGCGAAACGAACCTTAGCGCCTTTATCATCAAACTTGTAACCGATTCTTGTTGTTTCTCCATTCTTCAATAATAGAGCAACATTAGAAACGTGAATTGGAGCTTCGATTTCTTTGATACCACCTTGGTCTTGTTGGTTTTTTTTCTTCATGGTTTTTTTAACCATGTTGACACCTTGGATAACGACTCTTTGGGTAAGATGATCAACTTTTAATATTTGACCAGTTTTCCCTTTATCTTTTCCTACAAGAACCTTGACGTTGTCATTTTTCTTCAGTTTCATCTCATTCTTCTCCTACAACACTTCCGGCGCTAGGGAGACAATCTTTACATAGCCACTTTCACGAAGTTCGCGAGCAACTGGCCCAAAGATACGCTTTCCACGCGGGTTATTGTTGGCATCAATGACTACACATGCGTTGTCATCGAACCTGATATAGGTACCGTCAGGTCTTCGGTATTCTTTTTTAGTGCGGACGATTACCGCCTTCAACACGTCACCTTTTTTAATGGCGCCGTTAGGAAGGGCGTCCTTCACTGCTACGACAATAATGTCACCAACTCCAGCACTCATTCTATGGCTTCCACCTAGAACTTTAATACACTGAACTCTTTTGGCACCACTATTGTCTGCTACATTAAGGTATGTTTGCATTTGTACCATGAAATTGCTCCTTACTACTTAGCCCGTTCAATGACCTGTTCAAGACGCCAGCATTTTTCTTTACTGATGGGGCGACATTCAACTACACGAACTGTGTCACCAAGTCCTGCATCATTCTTTTCGTCATGCGCTTTCACTTTCTTTGTGACTGTTACATACTTCTTATAGAGTGGATGCAACCTTCTTGTTGAAACCGACACAACGATAGTTTTATCCATTTTATCGCTGCTTACTACACCGGTATACCGTTTCTTATTAGCTTCCATTAGATACAAACCTCACTTATTTAGAATTCTGGCGTATGCCAAGAGCATACTCATGAATGAGGGTATTAAGGCGAGCGATATTCCGTTTAGTAGTTCTCACTGCTAATGGATTTTCGACATGACCAAGAACCTTTGCCATTCTTAAATCTAATGCTTCTTTACGGAGCTTTTCTCTCTTGGCGACCAACTCTGCATAGGTTAAATCTTTATATGAATTTTTCATATCCTACTCCACTTCTCTTCTGGTGACAAACTTGGTCTTAATAGGAAGTTTAGAAGCTGCAAGTAATAATGCTTCTCGAGCCAAGGCTTCATCTACGCCACCCATTTCAAACATTAAGGCACCAGTTTTTACTACAGCAACCCAGCCCTCTGGATTTCCTTTCCCTTTACCCTGTCTTGTTTCAGCAGGTTTTTTGGTATAAGGCATGTCAGGGAATATCCTGATCCAGACTTTACCACCACGTTTGATGTGACGGGTCATTGCAATACGAGCTGCTTCTATTTGGCGGTTGGTAATCCATCTAGGTTCCAACGCCATAAGGCCAAACTCTCCGAATGCAAGGTAATTTCCTCGATGTGCAACACCGTCTCTTTTACCTCTTTGTCGTTTCCTGTATTTAATTCTTTTTGGACTCAGCATGATGTACTAACTCCTATTATCAACGTTCTGAGCCTTCTCACGCGCACTTTTACGCACTAGAAGTCCAGCATCATTTTTATTCGATTTATCGAGTATCTCACCATTGTACACCCATACTTTCACACCAATAATACCAAAGGTTGTATTTGCTTGAGCAAATCCATAATCGATGTCACTTCTGAGGGTATGAAGTGGAATTCTTCCATCTTTCAACCACTCTGATCCAGCGATTTCCTTTCCGCCTAAACGTCCAGATACTTTGATTTTTATTCCCTGAGCACCAGCTTGCATAGCTTTACTAATAGCCATCTTAAGAGCTCTTCTGTGTGAACCACGGTTTGTAAGTTGACGAGCTACATTAGCTGCAACAAGCTGAGCATCAGCTTCAGGTTTTTTGATCTCTTTGATCTTTATTTGAACCTTTTTATCGGTTAAACCTTGAAGTCTAGCACCAAGCTTCTCTACATTAGACCCTTTAGCACCAATTATAATTCCAGGCCGACTTGTTGAAATAGTGAGAGAAACCCTTTGTGGTTTTCTTACAATCTCAATATCTGCTATCTCTGCACCTTGCACTTCAGGACAAGTGAGAAGCACCTTTCTGAGTTTTAAGTCTTCATGAAGGGTTTGTGCATATTCTCTAGGATCAACATACCATTTTGATTTCCAGGTCTTGTTGATTCCCAACCTTAGTCCAATTGGATTTACTTTTTGACCCATTTACATACCCACCTTTTCATCAAGCACTACAGTAATATGACACTGTCTTTTTAAGAGAATATCACGTCTACCGTGACTTCTAGGCCATACTCGCTTCATGCGAGGACCATCATCTACAAAAAGCTGTGAAATTACCAATTGCTCTTCATCAAGTTTTTTATTCAGGTTCATAGCGTTTGCTGCTGCTGATTGTACTACTTTCTTAATAAGGATTGCCCCTTTTTGAGGAAGTGCATCTAAAATCGCAATAGCATCCACATAGGATCTATTTCTCACCAAGTCGGCAACAGGGCGGACTTTGGAGGGTGAAGAGGGTAAGTATTTAGCAACTGCTTTAAAACCTTTCTTTTCTTCCATATTCTACACCTACTACCTTCTACCTTTCTTATCACTACCAGCATGACCTCGGAACAATCTTGTTGGTGAAAATTCACCTAGTTTGTGTCCTACCAAGTTCTCAGTAACAAATACTGGAACCCAAGTCTTACCGTTATAGACAGAAATAGTATACCCAACCATCTCGGGGATGATCGTAGAAGTGCGTGAATACGTCTTGATCATAGCTTTCTTACCCGATTTGTTGGATTCTGTAATCCTTTTGTAGAGTTTTTTCTCAATAAAAGGACCTTTTTTGATTGACCTAGCCACTTTCTCTACTCCTACTTACGCTTTTTCACGATGAAACTACCCGAAGGCTTTTTCTTACTTCGTGTCTTATGACCTTTAGTTTGAACTCCCCATGGGGTAACAGGGTGACGCCCGCCGGCTGTCTTACCTTCACCACCACCATGTGGGTGATCTACTGGGTTCATAACTACACCACGAACTTTTGGACGCCGACCGAGCCATCTAGCTCTTCCAGCTTTCCCCAACGTTACGTTCATGTGGTCATCATTACCCAATGATCCTAAAGTTGCCGTACATTCAGCAAACACCATTCGCATTTCACCTGAAGGGAGTTTGAGAGTAACATAGTCGCCCTCTTTAGCAACAATTGTAGCTCCTAAACCAGCACTTCTTACTAACTGTCCACCTCGGCCTAACTGCAATTCAACATTGTGAACTGTCAAACCAAGTGGAATGTTACGAAGTGGAAGAGCATTCCCAACTTCTAAAGGAGCTTGTGGGCCACTAACAACAGTGGTTCCAACTTTTATCCCTTTAGGAGCTAAAATATATCTCTTTTCCCCATCAACATAGAAGACTAATGCAATATTTGCGCTTCTATTAGGATCATATTCAATAGTCTTTACAGTCCCAGGTATACCAATTTTATCTCTTTTAAAATCGATAATACGATAAGCTCTTTTATGACCACCACCACGACGTCTTACACTAATTCGACCAAATGTATCGCGACCAGCATTCTTGCTAAGCTTAGTGGTTAAAGACTTTTCGCTTCTATTTGTTGTCAAATCATCAAACACCAATGTTGTCTTCTGGCGCAACCCAGGAGTGTATGGTTTGTATTTCTTTATTGCCATGTCTCTCTCCTATAGTCCTTCTACGGCCTGAATGACATCACCTTTGCTTAAAGTGACGATTGCCTTCTTCCAATCTCCGGTATTACCTAAAATATGACCACCCTTACCGCGTGTATATTTTGGTTTACCTTTCACAGACACGATACTTACTTTAGTAGGGGTGACGTTGAACAACTCTTTTACTGCTGAAGCAATTTGGAATTTATTAGCTCTCACATCTACTTTGAACGTGTACTTCTTTTCTACTAACTCCCTGGCAATATTAGACTTTTCAGTCAGCACAGGTTGTATGATTACTTGATCTGCTCTCACGTTACACCTCTTATTTATCACCGAAGAATTCGTTGAGATTCATAGCGGCGCCTTCAAGCATTAATATAGTTCTTCCATACAAAAGTTCTTTTGCAGAAAGCTTGTCATAGGAAAGCACTCTTAAATAAGGGATGTTTCTTGCTGCTCGTCGCATCATCACATCATCATCTTTTAAAATTAAGACTGTCCGCTTTTTATCAGTAACAAAGGCGTTTACAACAGTTGCAAGCTCCTTTGTTCGACCACTTTCAATGGTAAAATCTTCAACAACTACTAATCTCTCTTCACTCACTGATAATGAGAGCAATGACTTCATAGCAAGTCGCTTCATCTTCTTTGGAATTGTATAGCTGTAGTCTCTAGGTTTTGGCCCAAATATTGTTCCACCGCCAACCCAAATTGGAGATTTTTTATCTCCAGCTCGAGCATTACCAGTTCCCTTCTGTTTGTATGGTTTTGAGTTACTGTAGTTTACTTCCCCACGTGTTTTAGTACTTGCAGTACCAACACGTCGATTTGCTGCCTCATTATTAATCGCATTATAAATCGAACCATCGCTGATTTCTCGATTGAATACGGCATCATTGAGAGTAACCGAGCGTAACTCTTCTCCTTTAATTGAAAAGACCTTTGTTTCCATTTCTCGCCTCTACTTCTTCTTCGCTTTTTTCACGATGACTATGCTCTGGGCGGGTCCAGGAATAGCTCCTTTCACCAAAAGAACCTGCATCTGTTCATCTACACGGACAACACGAAGATTTTGCACAGTCACTTTATCAGCTCCCATGCGCCCAGCCATCCGTTTACCTTTAAAGGTTCTCGATGGAGAAGCTGACATCGCGGTACCACCAATATCTCGGTGAAACTTAGACCCGTGTGTGGCACGTCCACCGGCAAATCCATGCCGTTTCATACCACCCTGAAATCCTTTACCTTTTGATGTACCAACAACGTCTACAAATAGAACATCTTTAAATACATCAACCTTTAGAACTTCCCCTACGGCTGCCTCTTTATCAAAGTCACGCATCTCTACTAATGTTTTTTTTGGTTCACACACATCAGTAAATTGCCCAGCATATGGTTTAGTGGTCTGGCTCTTCTTTTTATCAAATGAGCCTAATACACAAGAACTGTATCCATTCTTTTCAACGGTACGGTTCTCGATAACCACATTGTCCTCTATTTTTATAACTGTCACAGGAGTTAAACGACCGTTGTCGTCAAAGACCTGTGTCATTCCTATTTTCTTTCCGATAAGCCCTAACATCTCTTACCTCAACTATTACTGTTTAATCTCTACATCCACACCAGCAGGAAGCTCAAGCTTCATGAGGGCATCCATTACTTTAGATGTAGGGTCAAGAATGTCGATCAGCCTTTTATGTGTTCGCATCTCAAACTGTTCACGTGATTTCTTATTAACGTGCGGCGATCTTAGCACAGTATATTTGTTGATACGAGTTGGAAGAGGTACGGGGCCAGAGACTTTGGCACCAGCCTTTACCACCGTAAGTACAATCGCCTTAGCGCTCTGTTCTACGAGCTCAATATCAAAACCTCTTAGCCGTACCCGAATTCTATCCTTAGCCATCATTCCTCCAAAAATCAATCCTTGCCCACATCTATATATGTAGATGGGGCAAGATATTAGTCATTATTCGACTATGTCAACAACCTGTCCAGAAGCGACAGTTTTGCCACCTTCTCGGATAGCAAAACGCAATCCTTTATCCATAGCAATAGGGTGAATTAGGTCAACATGAATTTCAGTGTTGTCACCAGGAAGCACCATTTGCTTACCTTCAGGAAGGTTTACACTACCTGTAATGTCAGTAGTTCTGAAATAGAATTGTGGTCTGTAACCAGCAAAGAATGGAGAGTGTCTACCACCTTCTTCTTTACTTAATACATATACAGTTCCAACAAACTTTGAGTGTGGTTGAATAGATTTTGGTTTTGCAAGAACTTGTCCACGAACAACATCATTCTTATCTACACCTCTAAGAAGTGCACCAATGTTATCCCCTGCTTGACCTTCGTCAAGAAGTTTGTTGAACATTTCTACACCAGTACAAACTGTGTCTTTAGTCTCTTTTACACCAACAATAGAAACAGGATCGTTCACATGGAGAACTCCTCTTTCAATTCTACCAGTTACAACTGTTCCACGTCCGCTAATTGAGAAAATATCTTCAATAGGCATGAGGAAAGGTAAGTCTACTGCTCTTTCTGGAACTGGGATGTAGGTGTCCATTGCATGGAGAAGTTCGTCAAGACAAGCTGTTTTTTCTGGATCATCTGGGTGTTCCATTGCTTCAAATGCTGAACCCTTAATTACAGGAGCATTGTCGCCATCAAAACCTTGTGCATTGAGTAGGTCTCTCATCTCTTCTTCAACAAGTTCAATCAAATCTGGGTCATCAACTTGGTCAGTTTTATTAACAAAAACAACAATTGAAGGTACACCAACCTGACGAGCAAGTAGGATGTGTTCTTTTGTTTGAGCCATAGCACCATCGGTAGCAGCTACTACAATAATAGCTCCGTCCATTTGTGCAGCACCAGTAATCATGTTCTTGATATAGTCTGCGTGTCCTGGACAGTCAACGTGTGCATAGTGACGTGTTTCAGTTTGGTACTCAACGTGTCTTGTGTTGATCGTGATTCCTCGTGCCTTCTCTTCTGGGGCATTGTCAATCTCGTCATACTTCATGACCTTGTCACCATTTTTGCGACCACAGTGCATTGTCACCGCTGCAGTGAGGGTGGTCTTGCCATGGTCAACGTGACCAATGGTACCAACGTTTACGTGTGGCTTTGTTCTGTTAAATTTCTCTTTAGCCATCGGTTCCTCCTTGTGACAATCTAGTCACAGAAAAAAATTATATCGTGCTCCATAAAGGCAAGCGGCCTTTATCTTTTTCACTTAGAGAGACAAACAGACTGTAGGATTTCAATACTAGACGAAAAGAGGGATCCAGAGGTCGTCAAAACATGTTTCAGCTTAGCGACATAGTACAGATTTCAAAAAAAGTCTGTTATCTGGAACCACCTTATCATCCCTGCACGATTGTCCGGACGATCGGTTTGGCTCAATAGTGTCTATTTTAGGCAAAATACTGACCTAAAGGACACCTTTGCAAATATAGAGGGTTTGCCAATTTGTGTCAACACATTAAATAAGATTATATACGAAATAAATCTAAGTTTAAATTTGAAACCCTCTATGTACGCAAAAAGCGTCAATTAAGACGCCTTTTGCCTCTATATAAAAACAGATATTTTTATCTGTTGTGTGAAGAGAAAGCTTTATTAGCTTCTGCCATTCTATGGGTATCTTCTTTCTTCTTGTAAGCTGAACCAGTTCCTGCAACTGCATCTGTTAGCTCTGCTGCAAGTTTCTCACTCATGCTCTTCCCATTTCTTGCTCTCGCTGCATTAATAATCCAACGCATAGCTAATGCTTCTTTTCTGTTGTCTTTTACTTCAACAGGTACTTGATATGTTGCACCACCCACTCTTCGGGATTTAACCTCTACAGCTGGTTTTACATTTTCAACAGCTTTAAGGAATACCTCAAGAGGGCTCTCTTCACCTTTGCTTTCAATAAGCTTAAAGGCATCATAAATTATTCTTGTACTAATTGATTTTTTACCATCTTCCATCATTCGACGAATGAATTTCTCTAATACAATACTGTTATATACCGCATCAGGTAAAATCTCCCGTACTGGAGCTACTGTTCTTCTTGCCATGATCTACTCCTTATGCCTTTGGCTTTTTGGCACCATACTTAGAGCGACTTCTCTTTCGATCACTCACACCAAGGGTGTCTTTTGCACCACGAACAATATGATAACGTACACCAGGAAGGTCTTTAACTCTTCCACCTCTCATAAGCACAACTGAGTGCTCCTGCAAGTTGTGTCCAATACCAGGGATATAGGCGGTTACTTCAATTCCATTTGAAAGGCGCACTCTTGCGACTTTTCTTAATGCCGAGTTTGGCTTTTTTGGGGTGACTGTCATTACTCTGGTACAAACCCCACGTTTTTGAGGACATCCTTGCAATGCCGGTGACTTTGTTTTATTAAAGTTCGTACTGCGTCCTTTACGTATTAGTTGGTTAATTGTAGGCATCTTACGATACACTCCCTTTCTCTTTTTCAAAGTGTCCATTACTGGACACTCATTAGTTTTAGCGACAGTTCGCTACCATCTATTCTATATCATCTCCAAAGTCAGCATGTGATACCATCTTATGTAAGAAGATAGATGAGTACTTCATAGAATTTCTATTCATCCTCATCATCATCTAAAGGTTCACCTTCGGATAACATTTCATGTTCGAAATCTGCTTCATCATAATCTTGTTCACTCAAAGCAGCTTTTCTTGATTCCATAAGAGATTCAACTTGTGATTCAAGATCTATCATGCTCTCCTCTTTCACCCTAATGTTACGATAACGTTTCATTCCAGTACCAGCTGGTATGAGGTGTCCGATGATTACATTCTCTTTCAATCCCCTTAGAACGTCTCTACTACCAGCTATAGCAGCATTTGTCAAGACCTTTGTAGTCTCTTGGAATGATGCAGCTGAGATAAATGAGTCGATACTAAGAGATGCTCTCGTAATACCAAGAAGTAACGGACGAGCATCACTTGGTTGTCCACCTTGTGCAATTACCCTCGCATTCTCTTCATGGAAACGATACTTATCTACTTGTTGACCTTGAATAAAGGAGGTGTCTCCAACTCCAATAACCTCTACTTTTCGAAGCATCTGTCGTACTACCACACCAAGGTGTTTATCATTAATATCTACACCTTGAAGTCGATAGACTTCTTGAACCTCGTCAAGCAAGAATGATTGTAGAGCATTTTCACCTAGTATGTCTAGAATGTCATGAGGTGCTATTGGACCATCACACAATCTTTCTGCAGCTTCAACCCTATCTCCATCACGAACAATCATGTGCTTACTCATAGGAACAAGGTGTTTGAATTGGTGGCCAAAGTCATCTTCAACCATAACAATTCTCTTCCCCTTAGCAACAGCACCAAACCGAACAACACCTTCAACTTGTGCTAAGACAGAGGGATTTCGAGGCTTTCTTGCTTCAAACAATTCACCAACACGAGGAAGTCCACCTGTAATATCTTTTGTTTTCACACTCTCTTTAAGAATCTTTGCAAGAATTTGCCCTTTTCTTACTACAGTGTGATCATCAATATTTAGATACGATGAGGCGGGGAGGAAGTATGTTGCAAGAATTTCACCTTCATCATCTAAAACTACCATTCGAGGTTGAAGGGTTTCACTAATGTGTTCAGTAATCTTCTTTTCAACAGATCCTGTTTCAACGTTGATCTCTTCTTTTAAAGTAGTACCAAGTTTGATATCAATAAACTCAATTTTACCATCTAATTCTGCAATAATAGGTTCACTAAATGGGTCAAAGAGGGCAATTGGTGTCCCTTTTGATACAAAGGAGGGGATATCTACTTTTAATTGAGAGCCGTTACGAATATCTATTCTTTGTTCCTGAGAAACAATATAGAGCTCATTTTCATCACTAACTTTGGCTATACCAATTATCGTAGAGTTAACTGTTTTCCCTTTCTTATTTTCATAGAGGGGCAATCCTACTGAGATAATCTCCCCATCTTTTACTAAGATAGTAGAAACATCTGTTTTCTTTATATGCTCTAATATTTTAGAATAGTAGAGGAATCCTTTTCTTGTGAATACTCGGTCTCCATCATCGGTGGTAATCATCATACCAGTAACTGAATTTACAAAGATGGGGTAATTAAATACAACCCGACTCTCTTCAGAACCACTTGTAGCTGTTCCTCCTACGTGGAAAGTTCTCATTGTTAACTGAGTTCCAGGTTGTCCAATTGATTGAGCGGCAATAATCCCAACAGCCTCTCCAATATCTACAGGACGGTTTGTGGCTAAGTTTCTTCCATAACACTTTCGACACACTCCATGGTGCGCTTCACACGTGAGTACAGTTCTAATAAGAATTCTTTCGATTCCAGATTGTTCTATCTCTATAGACTTAGGGCCAGTAATCTCTTCATTGACATCAAGAATGAGTTCTCCAGTCGCTGGATGAATTACTTTCTCTAAGGTATACCTTCCTACAATTCTATCTGACAATGGTTCAACTATATCATCCCCATCTTTCATTGCAGTTCGTTCTATCCCATTAATTGTTCCACAATCATCTTCATTGATTACTACATCTTGAGCAATATCAACAAGACGACGAGTGAGATATCCAGCTTCAGCAGTTTTTAATGCTGTGTCAGCAAGTCCTTTACGAGCACCGTTTGTGGAGATATAGAATTCAATAATAGAGAGTCCCTCTTTAAAGTTAGATCTAATAGGGAATTCAATAATATCACCAGAGGGCTTTGCCATAAGACCACGCATACCACCTAACTGACGAATCTGTGTTTTTGAACCTCTTGCTCCTGAGTCTGCCATTAAGAAGAGGGGGTTAAATCCATTTTGACTCTCTTTTAACTCACGCATAAGGGAGCTAGAGATATCTTCTGTTGTTTTACTCCACACTTCAATAACACGGTTATAGCGCTCATCTTGGGTAATATGTCCTTGACGATACTGCTCTTTAATTTCAGCTTGTCTTCTATCAGCTGCATCCACGAGCTCTCTCTTTGAGTCAGGGATAATCATATCTGAAAGGCCAATAGTTGCACCAAAGAGGGTTGCAAATTTAAACCCAATATCTTTAATAGAGTCGAGCATTTCTACTGCAACAGACGTTTTTTGTTCTTGAATAACAGTTCCCACGAGCTTCTTTAACTCTTTGTCACCAAAGCAAACGTTCTGGAATTCAATCTCTTTTGGCATTGCAGCATTAAAGAGAACTCTTCCTGCTGTAGTATCTATAATAGACCCATCAGCTATCTTATATCTGATGCGAGCATTATATGAGAGGCTTGTGGCGTCAATAGCTTTTTGTATTTCACTTAAGTTATCGTAGTACTTCCCAGTTCCTGTTGCACCTTTCATCTCTCTTGTGAGGTAGTTAATCCCTAACACCATATCTTGAGATGGGAATACAATAGGTTTTCCGTTTGCTGGGTCAAGTAAGTTGTTCGCACTAAGCATGAGTGTCCAACACTCTATTTGAGCCGCTTGTGTTAGTGGTACGTGAACAGCCATCTGGTCCCCATCAAAGTCAGCATTATATGCATGACACACTAATGGGTGGAGTTTAATAGCTTTTCCATCTACTAACACAGGTTCAAATGCTTGAATACCAAGTCGGTGAAGAGTGGGTGCGCGGTTAAGAAGTACTGGGTGCTCCCTTACAACTTCATCCAAAATTGCCCACACTTCAGGGGTTTCTTGTTCAACAAGAGCTTTTGCCTTTTTAATATTATAGACAATATCTTTTTGAACTAACTTTTTCATAATAAATGGTTTATAGAGTTCTAATGCCATTTTAGAAGGAAGTCCACATTGGTGTAATCTCAGTTCAGGGCCAACAACAATAACAGACCGTCCACTGTAGTCAACACGTTTACCAAGGAGGTTTTGTCTAAAGCGTCCTTGCTTTCCTTTCAGCATATCAGAGAGAGATTTTAGAGGTCTATTAGAAGAGCCTTTCACTACTCTCTTCTTTTTTGAGTTGTCAAAGAGGGCATCAACTGCTTCTTGTAACATTCTTTTTTCATTACGAATAATAATGTCTGGAGCATGAAGGCTCATCAATCGTGTGAGACGATTGTTTCTGTTGATAACTCTTCTATATAAATCATTAAGGTCACTTGTTGCGAACCTTCCCCCATCGAGTTGCACCATAGGGCGTAACTCTGGTGGAATAACAGGAATTACTGAGAGGATCATCCATTCAGGTTTGTTTCCACTATCTCTGAAGTTCTCAATAACCTCAATTCTCTTTAAGAGTCTCTTATCTACCTTCTCCCCCTTCACAATCATCGTGTGCCTAAGCTCTGCACTAATTGCTTCGAGGTCGAGGTCTTGAAGAAGGATCTGAACTGCTTCAGCTCCCATCATCGCTTGAAAAGATTCTCCATATTGTTCTCGAGCTTGGTAGTATTCATCTTCAGTGAGAAGTTGTTTTTCTTTTAAGTCTGTATCTCCAGAGTTTATTACAACATATTTCTCATAATAGAGTACTGATTGTAAAGCAGCTCTTGGGATATCAAGAAGCAAGCTCATTCGAGATGGAACAGAGCGGTAATACCAAATATGTGAAACAGGAGATGCTAAATCGATGTGTCCCATTCGTTCACGACGGACTTTGAAGTGAGTTACCTCAACTCCACATCTATCACAGATGACCCCTTTATATCGTATAGATTTAAATTTGCCACAGTAACACTCCCACTCTTTTGTTGTACCGAAAATCTTCTCACAAAAGAGGCCATCACGCTCTGGGCGTAGTGTCCGGTAGTTAATTGTCTCTGGCTTCTTGACCTCACCGTACGACCAAGCCCGAATTTGTTCGGGGCTGGCCAGTTTTATTTTGATGCTGTCGAAATCCTGAATTTCCTTCATCCGAAAATCTCCCATCTTAATTAGTCGAGTTGCGTTTATTAATCAACTCTTCATCACGTTCGGTTAATGGTACTTGTCTATCTTTTGAGTCATATACACTCATATCAAGAGCCAATCCACGAACTTCTTGTACTAACACATTAAAGGCTTCTGGCATACCAGCATTTGTAGCTGGTTCACCCTTTACGATGCTTTCATAAATTTTTACTCGTCCATTCATATCGTCCGATTTAATAGTAAGTAACTCTTGTAATGTATTAGCTGCACCATACGCTTCAAGTGCCCAAACTTCCATCTCTCCAAGTCGCTGTCCACCAAACTGAGCTTTACCGCCAAGAGGTTGTTGAGTGACAAGGGAGTAAGGGCCTGTTGATCTAGCGTGCATTTTATCATCAACAAGGTGGTGGAGTTTTAAATAATAAATATATCCACAAAAAACATCATTAACAAAAGGAACACCGGTTCTGCCATCATATAGTGTTGTTTTACTATGAATAGGTAGGTTCGCTTCTTTCATCTTTTGCTCAATCATTTCAACACTTGCTGATTGGAATACAGGGGAAGAGTAGCGTTCGTTCAAGACATCAGCTGCCCACCCAAGTTGTGTTTCCATTAACTGCCCAATATTCATTCGAGATGGAACACCCAAGGGGTTAAGACATACATCAAGTGGAGTACCATCTGCCATGTATGGCATATCTTCTTCAGGTAATACACGAGCTACGACACCCTTGTTTCCATGTCGGCCAGCCATTTTATCACCTTGTCGAAGTTTTCTCTTTGTTGCAATTAATACTTTTACCAACTCATCAACACCCGGGGGTAACTCATCCCCTTCAGATCGTTTGAGTCGTTGGATATCAATAACAGTCCCTTCTGTTCCATGGGGAACTTTGAGAGATGTATCTCTTACTTCTTTTGCTTTTTCACCAAAGATAGAGTTAAGCAATTTAAATTCAGGAGTAGTATCAGATTCTGATTTAGGGGTTACTTTACCAACAAGAATATTGCCAGGTCTCACCACTGAACCAACTGTTACAATCCCATCTTCATCAAGTTGCTCAAGGTTCTTTTCACTTGTGTTTGGAATATCTCGAGTTAACTTTTCAGGTCCCAACTTCGTTTCTCTAATATCTGTCGAGAATTCTTTAATGTGAACGGATGTATAAATATCTTCTTTTACTACTCGTTCACTGATTAGCACAGCATCTTCATAGTTATATCCATTCCAAGGAACAAAGCCACATAGGATATTTCTTCCTAAAGCAAGTTCTCCATTTTCTGTTGCAGGGCCATCGGCAATAACTTCACCTTGTTCTACTCTTTGGTTTTTAAAGACGATAGGCTTTTGATTGAAACAGGTATCTTGGTTTGTTCGTTCAAACTTTTGAACATTATATATATCAACATCCCCATCAATTTCAGGGTTATCTGGTGTAATCTCTATCCGTATTGAAGAGACGTATGAGACAACTCCAGCTCTTTTTGCTTTAAGAAGGACTCCAGAGTCATATGCAGTTTTTGCTTCCATTCCTGTTCCAACATAGGGAGCTTCAGGGAATAAAAGGGGCACTGCTTGACGTTGCATGTTTGAACCCATTAAGGCACGGTTTGCATCATCATGCTCTAAAAATGGAATTAAAGAGGCTGCAACACTAATTACCTGCATTGGAGAGACATCCATGTATCTCACATCCCCAGCGGGGCGAGTAGTGTAATCACCACTTCTTCTTACAGGGATATCTGTTTCTTGGAACGAGCCATCTTCATTAACAATGGCATTTCCTTGAGCAATGAAATATTTCTCTTCATCATTTGCATCGAGATATCTATAATTTTTAGAAACGATACCATCAACAACTCTTCTATAAGGACTCTCTAAGAATCCATGTTTATTAACTCGTGTATAGTTAGCTAAAGAGACAATAAGACCAATGTTTGGACCTTCAGGAGTCTCAATAGGGCACATCCTCCCATAGTGGGTATAGTGTACATCACGAACTTCAAAACTTGCTCTATCACGAGAGAGTCCACCAGGTCCCAATGCATTTAATCTACGCTTGTGGGTAAGTTCTGCTAATGGGTTTACCTGATCCATAAACTGACTGAGCTGAGATGAACCAAAGAACTCTTTAATAGCAGCAACTATTGGTTTATTAGAGATCAAATCTTGAGGTTTAACCTGATTAGATTCTAAATTCATCCTTTCGCGAGCTATTCTTTCCATCCGTGCAAAAGCAGCACTAAGTTGGTTTTGAAGCAACTCTCCAACCGATCTCACACGTCTATTTCCAAGGTGGTCAATGTCATCAACATTCTCTTCACCAATATAGACTTTAATAAGGAAGTCCATTGTATTTACAATATCTTGAGGAGTTAAGACTGTGAGGTCTGTTGATGCATCTTCATCATCTGCCTCTTCGTCAGTTCCAAATTTCTTATTAAATTTATAGCGACCAACACTTCCCAAGTCATATCGACGTTCTGAGAAGAACATCTCAGGGAGATCTTTTTCTGCTCTCTCTATAGCAATCATCTCACCAGGTTGTAATACAGCATAGATAGGAGAGAGTACATCTTCTTTTGTTGGTTCATCATTCCCTTCAAGGGTATATTTAGCATCTTCTACATCGAGACAGTTAATAATTATTCTAGAATGAAGTGACTGTTCATGTTGCTCATCAATAACTAAGATAGATTTAATTCCATCATGCACTAATGCTTCAATAAATGTTGGTGATAATTCATCCCCTGCTCTGAGTAATTTAGGAGCATTTTTGCCCCCTTTTGTTGAGAAAATATCACAATAGGCAATAGCACCAACTAATTCGTTGTTTCCACTTGCTTCTTCTACTAATTCAACACTTTTACTCTTATAGAAATGACTAATTATTTTATTTCGAGAATCAAGTCCTATTGCACGTAAAAAGAGAGTCCCAAGAATCTTTTTCTTACGGTCAACTTTCGCATATATTAATTCTTTCTTCTTATCTTCTATTTCAAACTCTAACCAAGAGCCTCTGTAAGGAATTATCCTTGAGGAGTAAACGCCTTTATCGTCAGAGAAGATTACACCAGGAGAGCGGTGAATCTGGCTAACAACTACGCGCTCGGCACCATTTATAATAAAGGTACCACGTTCGGTCATTAATGGGATGTCTCCAAAATAAAGCTCTCTTCTTCTTAATTCACCAGTTCCAGTGAACTCAAGATCAATAGTAGCCTTAATCTGCACTGAATACGTTCGCCCTTTGCGTTTACATTCTAACTCTGAGAATTTAATATTCTCATAATCAATGGTATAGCCCCTGTAATAAAGACACATTTCTCCATTTTGGCTCTCAATGGGGAATGTTGACTGAAACACCTGTTCTAAGCCACTGTTGGGATCTGCTTCAAGGTGTTCCCTCACTTTTGATAGTTGGAGAAACCGCTCATAAGAATCTAATTGTATTCCTACAAGATTTGGTAACTCACATACCGTCTCATAATGGGCTCCAAGATATGTTCTATTAATTGAATTGCCTTTGGCAACCATTGTTACCCTCCAAAGGTCGATTATTGCAAGAATCTCTTTAAAAAAGAATAAAAGATCTCTTGCATCGGATTAAGGACACGACTGGCCACCGGAGAAAATCCGGTGGCTAGCCCCTCAGGCTTACGCCTGTAACACGTTAGAAAAAAACTGCTTATTTGACTTCAACAGTCCCGCCTGCAGCTTCTAGTTTCTCTTTAATAGTAGCAGCATCTTCTTTAGATACAGCTTCTTTTATTGTTCCACCAGCAGTTACTAAATCTTTTGCCTCTTTGAGACCAAGACCAGTAAGCGCACGCACTTCTTTAATAACAGAAATTGTTTTTCCATCAGCAACACCTTTAAGAATGATGTCGAACTCTGTTTGTTCTTCAACTTCTTCAACTGCTGCAACTGCACCTGCTGCTGCAACTGGAGCTGCGGCTGTTACACCAAATTTCTCTTCCATAGCTGAAATGAGATCTGAAATCTGCATGACAGTCATCCCTGCGATTGCTTCCAAAATTTCTTCTTGAGTAGCCATATTATCTTCTCCTTATCTTTTACGGTAATAGCATGTCTACGTAAGCAGCGAAGACTAAAACCGTACTATGTAATTCTTTATTCTTGTTTGCCGTCGGCAACTGCTTGTAATGTTCTAGCGAGCTTAGAAAGTGGTGCTTTAATTGTTCCCATTAACATTGAAATGAGGCCACTTCTTGTTGGAAGTTTGCTGTAGTCAGCTATAGCTTCAGTATCAAATAGGGTTCCATTCAAATACGCCCCTTTTATTTGTAATGATGTGTTTTTAGCAACATCAAAAAGGATCTTTGAAACGAGAATAGAAGCATCTTCCCCTTTTGTAAGAGCCACTGCTGTAGGACCTGTAAAATGACTTTCAGTCCCTTTATGTCCCAAATCGTTTAGTGCAATTTTTGCAAAGCGGTTTTTTACAACACGAAACTCAGCTTCTTCTTTTCTCAGTTGATTACGTAAATCAGTAACTTGTTGAACGCTCATCCCACGATAATCAGCGAACATATATCCATCATATTGTGTAAATTCTGCTGTCATCTCTTTGACGGCGTCAACTTTATATTGTGCTTTACGAGCTTTATATTCTGCCATAATATTTCTCCTAATTCTCTTTCACAGAGACCATGACACCAGGGCCCATGGTAGAACTGAGTGAAATACTCTTCAGGAAATCACCCTTTGCATCACTCGGTTTTTTTCTGACAACTTCATTAAGTACAACACGAGCGTTCTCTGCAATTTTTTCAGCATCCATTGATACTTTACCAATTGCGAGGTGAACAACCCCAGTTTTATCAGATCTAAATTCAACTCGCCCTTTTTGCAACTCTTCTAGTGCACCCTTGATATCAAAGGTAACTGTTTGAGTTTTTGGGTTAGGCATAAGACCTCTACGACCAAGGATAGGTCCAAGTCGACCAACATCTTTCATCATATCAGGTGTAGCAACAGCTACATCAAAGTCCATCCATCCACCTCTGATCTTCTCAACCAAATCTACATCACCTACATAGGCTGCACCAGCGTCAAGAGCTTCTTGTGCTTTTTCACCTTTAGCAAATACAAGCACTTTCTTTTGAGCTGAGAATTGGTTAGGGAGAACAACTGTATCACGTACAGATTGGCTCTTTTTAAGAGCTAAGTTTACACTCATTTCTACAGTTTCATCAAACTTTGCAAAAGCTACTTTTTTAACAAGCTCTGCTGCGGCAACGAAACTTAATAACTCTGTTTTATCTACTTGCTTCACAGCTTCAAGATATTTTTTACCGTGTTTCATTATTTGGCCTCCACTTCGACGCCCATGCTTCTGGCAGTACCGGCAACTATTTTCTTGGCAGCTTCAATATCATTTGCATTGAGGTCTGGCATCTTAGTTTGAGCGATGTCAGTAAGTTGAGCTTGGGTCAGCTTTGCAACTTTTTGAGTATGGGGAACTCCAGAGCCACTTTTAAGTCCACATGCTCTTTTAATAAGAACAGCAGCAGGAGGAGTTTTAAGGATGAATGAAAACGTTCTATCTGCATAGACAGTAATCACAACTGGAATAATGAGGCCAGCTTCAAAGTTCTTTGTTTTATCATTGAACTGCTGGACAAACTGAGGTGCACTTACACCGTGAGGACCTAAAGCTGGTCCAATTGGTGGCGCAGGGGTAGCCTTTTGAGCTGGGCACTGCAATTTAATAATCGCAGAAACCTTCTTCTTTGCCATAGTATTTCTCCTTACACGCAAGAAATAAGGATTTCTTCGTGTTGGTATTAACGCCTTCTCAACGAAAAGGCTCCCACCTAGCACCTAATAGTAGGTGACTAGGAAGTATTATATACAGATATGTTGAGAGAATTTATATCTTCTCGACCTGTAAAAAATCAACTTCAACTGGAGTAGATCTACCAAATATCCCAACAAGGACTCGTAGTTTTGTTTTTTCATTATTAACCTCTTCGATCACTCCAGTAAATGATTCGAAAGGCCCTTCAATAATTTTTACATGTTCGCCATTACTAAAGCTCTGCTTAGGACGCAATACTTTTTCACTCTTTAGCTCACCAGTTTTCTGTAAAATCCCTTTTAGTTCAGCGCTTGATAAAGGAGTTGGCTTTCTCCCTTCTAAGGAACCAACAAATCCCGTAACGCCTTGAACTCTTTTTACCTGAGAACAATAGAGCTCCCATTGGTAATCGGGTAAATCCATCTGAACAAGGATATAAGAGGGAAGAATCTTACGTTTTACAGTCTTCTTCACCCCATCTTTTACTTCAATAACATCTTCAGTAGGAACTTTTACATCAAGAAAAACCTCAGCAAAGTTGAGGTCTGTTTCCATTAATTTACGAAGAGTTTTTTCTATCTTCATCTCATACCCTGAATAGGTATGTACTACGTACCAGCCTTTAGCCATGAACTCTCCTAGAATATCAGGTCGACACCTTGAACAAGGAGGAAGTCTACTAAACCAAGGACTAATGCAAAGATTGCAGTTGAAACAATAACAACTTTTGTTGATTCCACAACTTCTTCACGTGAAGGCCATACTACCTTTTTCAACTCAAGATGAGATTCCTTAAAATATCTAATTATTTTTTTCATCATATTTCCCTTATTTCAAGAAGTCAACAGGCCAGGTAGGACTCGAACCTACAACATCTGGTTTTGGAGACCAGCGCTCTACCATTGGAGCTACTGACCTGTTTACTTCTTGAATTAATTCGAGACTATTTTATCTTCGCCTCTCGATGAAGAGTGTGTTTTCTTTCAAAGGGACAAAACTTATTAAACTCAAGCTTTGACGGAGTATTCCGACGATTCTTTTCAGTAGTATAGTTTTTTTGCTTGCACTCTGTGCATTGAAGGGCAATTTTCTCTACTGGCCCCTTTTTCTTGCTAGCCATTATAAAACTCCTTATCGGTGCTACCGACGTATATCCAAAACAGAATAATATCTTTATTCACTTCAAGAGCCCTCGATCGGATTTGAACCGATGACCCCCACCTTACCATGGTGGTGCTCTGCCAACTGAGCTACAAGGGCAATTACATAGGCACAGGGATTTCAAATCCCACTCATAAGCCGAGCAGAACTCAACGTAACAAATCAGATTCCTTTTGTCAATCACCTAGTAGCAAGCATTTTACGATTTATTTCTTACAAAAGAACAAATCATCACCTATTAATCGCTTATCCATCACTTACAAGGTTGATTCAATGCATATCTACACTATATCATATATATACAAATGAAATAATTGTATTTTATCCAAAATGGATAAAATAGGAGGCTGTCTATGCAACATAAAGAAATCAATTCAAGATTCTCACCTACAAAAGAAGCTATAGCTACTGGGTTTGCAGAACACTTAAAATATTCCTTAGATGCAGATGAATTTCACAACACTGATGAAAACCGCTATACCGCATTAGCATACGCAATACGAGATAGAATTATCCATCAATGGCACCATTCAAGGGATGCTCAAAGAAAAGCTGGAGCAAAAAGGGTCTACTATCTCTCCCTAGAGTTCCTCATGGGTCGAGCAATGACTAATAATATTATTAACTTAGAGCTAGAACATGAGGTGAAAGAGGCTATGTCCTCTTTGGGGTATGATTATGAAGAGATTGCTGATATAGAACCTGATGCTGGATTAGGAAATGGGGGCCTTGGAAGACTTGCTGCCTGTTTCTTAGATTCTCTTGCAACTTTAGATATCCCCTCCTATGGATATGGGATTCGGTATAACTATGGAATTTTCAAGCAACTCATTCGAAATGGGTGGCAATCAGAGCAACCAGATAACTGGTTAAAATATGGAAATCCTTGGGAGATTGTGAGAGAAGATATTGTATTCACTGTCAAATTTGGAGGTTCTGTTAAAGTTATTAGAGAGGGTGGTAAAGATCAATACAAATGGGTAAGTGACAATCAAGTTCAAGGTGTCGCCTATGATATGCCCATTGTTGGGTATGGTGGTCGCACGATCAACACACTTCGCCTATGGAGTGCAAAAGCAACTGATGAATTTAATTTCCAAGAATTTAATGAAGGGGATTACGTTGAAGCTGTAAAGTCAAAAACTATGGCTGAGAACCTCTCTCAAGTTCTCTATCCAAATGATACAGGGTATATGGGGAAAGAACTTCGCCTCAAACAACAATACTTCTTTGTTGCCTGCTCTTTAGCTGACATCATTAGACGGTTTAAACGACAAAACACATCGTACAAGCGACTTCCTGAGTTTGCAGCAATTCAACTAAATGATACACACCCCTCCCTCGCAATTCCTGAGCTTATGAGAATTCTTGTTGATAATGAAAAACTTGATTGGGAAGAAGCTTGGGATATCACAGTTAACACCTTAGGATATACAAACCACACACTCTTACCTGAAGCATTAGAAAAATGGTCTTTGAAGATGTTACAATCAACACTTCCTCGCCACATGCAAATCATCTTTGAGATAAACCATCGCTTCTTGCAACAGGCAGTCTCTTTTTTCCCTTTCCAACCTGAAGCGTTGAGAAAAATGAGCATTATAGAGGAAGGGGCAGAGAAAAATGTACGTATGGCTAACCTCTCTATTGTTGGAACACACTCAACTAATGGAGTAGCAGCACTCCACTCTAGGCTCCTAAAAGAGAGGATGTTTCCTGAATTCTCAATTGTATTCCCAGAACGTTTTAATAATAAAACAAATGGTATTACCCAACGAAGATGGCTTTTAGATTCAAACCCACTTCTTGCAGCAAAGATAAGTGAAGCAATTGGAGATGGGTGGATTACTGATTTTAGTACAATTAGCAATCTTGCCCCGTTTGCCGATGATAGCAATTTTAGAGGAGACTTCCTCAATATAAAACATCAAGCAAAAGTTCATGCAGTAGATTTCTTAAAAAAAGATTGCAATATGATTCTAAACCCCAATATGATGTTTGATGTTCAAGTAAAAAGAATACATGAATATAAACGACAATTACTTAATGCTCTTCACATCATTATGCTCTATGGGGAGATTAAAGAGGGGAAAATAGAATCATTCCCCCCAACATCATTTATCTTTGGGGGGAAAGCAGCTCCAGGATATGTTAATGCTAAATTAATCATTAAACTCATTGGAGCAATTGCTAAAGTAGTAAACAATGACTCTTCAGTAAACAAACTGATGAATGTGCATTTTCTCCCCAATTATCGTGTTACGATGGCTGAAGCCCTTATTCCAGCAACCGATCTTTCACAGCAAATATCTACAGCAGGATTTGAAGCTTCAGGTACTGGAAACATGAAATTCATGTGTAACGGAGCCCTCACAATTGGGACAATGGATGGGGCGAATGTTGAGATGGCCCAAGAGGTAGGAAAAGAGAATATGTTTATCTTTGGCCACGATGCCGATGAGATTGAAGATCTTAAGTACTCATATGACCCCTACTACTGGATACAAAAAGATCCAGAAATTAAAAAAAGTATGGATCTATTACTCTCTGACTACTTTAACGTGATGGAACCTGGTATCTTTGAACCCCTACGAAGGGCTCTTCTTGATGAAGGGGATCGCTATTTCCACTTTGCTGATCTAAGGGATTATAAAGAAGCCCATAAAAAGGCAACTACAATGTATGCAACAGATAAAGATGAGTGGGCAAGAAAAGCTATATTAAATATTGCTCATTCAGGTAAATTCAGTAGTGATAGAACAATTCTTGAATACAATAATGATATCTGGAAAGTGAAACAACATCCTATAGATAGGGATGAAACTGCAACATCTACGATGAAAAGTGCACGAAAAAGGTAATTGAGCTAATCACAAGTTGTGGGGCTGAGGAAACTCAGCCCTCCCTTGTATCTAGGCTAAAAATGGGAGGGTGGAGACAATAATTGCCCCTAAATTTGCAAAAATTGGGGCAAGAATGAGAGATGGGAGGAAATTCCCTGTTTTAAACTGTTTTAGCCCAATGAGATTAAACGCGATCATAATAAGAAGGATTCCACCAGAAGCAGATAATTCATTCAAACCACCCTCTTGTAAGAGGGGGGAGATAGAGGCCCCCATGATGGTGAAAAATCCTTGGTATACCAACACAGAGATGCTAGATGCGAGAACTCCAGGACCATATGCTGCTGCAAAGATAATTGCCATCGACCCGTCCATGACAGATTTTATAAAAATAAGATTATAATCTCCAACTGTTCCCGCTGATATCGAACCAACTATAGCCATAGCACCAGAGCAGAACAATACTGAGGAGTTTAGAAAACCTACTGCAAATAAGCTTGTATGTTCATCATCCTCTTTGCCCCCTTTTCTACGGGACAATTTTTCAATCCAAGAACCCATTTTCAAGATCCCTTTTTCAATACCGAGCACGTATCCAATAAGACCACCGAGTACCATTGAAAAAAGGAGGACAAGAAAACTTCCTGTTTCAAGAGCCATCTTCACCCCAATAACGAGGGTGACAAGCCCAGCTGAAGCAAATACGACTTCTTTAAATTGCTCACTTAACCTTTTTCCGATAAGTAAACCCAATATGCCGCCAATAAGTATGGCAATACCATTAATATATGTAGCAATCATAGCGATGAGTATAAACATAATGGCAATGCTTTGACAATTGTGTTACCCTTTTTATTATTATATAAGGATATGATTATGGAAGTATTACTACTGGCAGCTGGAGAAGCTACAAGAATGGGAGAGAACAAACTCTCACTTTTGTATAAAGAGAAACCTATTATCATCCACTCACTCACCGCAGCCCTTGAGTCTGCAAGCAGGGTAGTACTTGTCACAGGGTGTTATGAAAAAGAGATTATCTCTATCTTAAAAGAGTGGAAACTCATCAATCATCCCTCTCTCCAAATTGTTCACAACCCCAATTACAACATGGGCCAATTTAGTTCAACTCTCCTAGGGTTAGAGAAGATAAGTCCAGCGAGTTCTTGTGCAATTGCTCTAAGTGATGCACCCCTGATTACACCACTTCATTATCATATCTTAGAAGAACACTTACTTCACTATGATGGGGTGAGAGTCTTTTACCAATCAACTCCAGGTCATCCTATGCTTATAGATAGTAAGTTAGTGAAGGTAGCCCAACAAGAAGATGTGTTTGGTTCGATGAGAGAATTTCTTCAAGATAAAAATATTCACAACATACAAAGCAGTGACCCAAGGTGGGTCACTGATGTTGACACTCATCAAGCATATGAAGAGCTATTGTGTTTTAGAGAAGATTAATTGATCATCTTGAACACTTACATAGAGATGATCTTCTGGACCAAATTCCCCACTAAGTAATTTCTTTGCAACCTCATTCTCTATTTTATTTTGAATAACTCTTTTTAATGGACGAGCACCAAATGATGGAGTATACCCCTCATCACTAATTAGGGTAAGAACGTCATCACTATAGTGAAGGGTAATATTTTTTTGTGCCAGGCGCTTAGAAAGGAGATTAAGTTGTAGGGCAACAATACTTCTAAGATGAGTTTTATCAAGGTGGTGGAATATGATGATATCATCAATTCTGTTAATAAACTCAGGTCTGAAGGAGCTTTTTATTACCCTTTCAACATCTATTCGATCTTCTTCAAAAGTATCTCTCCCTTTCAAATACTCACTACCAAGGTTACTTGTCATGATTATGACAGAGTGGGTAAAGTCTACAATCCTTCCTTGTCCATCGGTTAAGCGTCCATCATCTAAAACTTGTAAGAGGATATTAAAAACATCGGGATGTGCTTTTTCAATTTCATCAAAAAGGATAACCGAATAAGGTCTTCTCCTCACAACTTCTGTAAGCTGTCCCCCCTGATCATATCCAACATACCCAGGAGGAGCTCCGATGAGTCTACTTACTGAGTATTTTTCCATATATTCACTCATATCTATTCGAGTAAGGGCTTTTACATCATCAAAGAGAAAAGAGGCAAGCACCTTAGCAAGTTCTGTTTTACCAACTCCTGTTGGCCCTGCAAACAAGAATGAACCAAGGGGTCTCATCTCATCCCCTATTCCAGCTCTATTTCTCCGTATTGCATTACTTACAGCAGTAATTGCGTAGTGTTGTCCAATAACTTGTTGTTGGAGAATTGACTCTAAATTGAGGTATTTATCGATCTCAGATTGAAGCATCTTTGTTACTGGAATTCCTGTCCATGAAGAAACAATTGATGCAATATCATCATCGGTGACCTCTTCTCTCAACAAGTGATTACCAGATTGAACTTTAGCAAGGGATTCACTCATAGTTTCAATCTCTCTTTTTAGAGATGGAATGATTCCATGACGAAGTTCAGCTGCTCGGGCGAGGTTGCCACTTCTTTCACTCATAACTTCTTCTTGTTTGAGTTGCTCAAGTTTCGCTTTATTCTCTCTTATGGCAGTTATTGCTGCTTTTTCATTTTGCCATTGGAGTTGCAATGCATCCCGAGTTGTTCTAATTTCACTTAGTTCATCTTTTATCTTCTGTCTTCTTTTCTTTGATGCTTCATCTGTTTCTCTCGAAAGAGCTTGCTCTTCGATGGTGAGTTGTAAGATTCTTCTCTCCACTTGATCTATCTCAAAAGGGTGACTCTCTATTTCCATCTTTAGTTGACTCGCAGCTTCATCTACGAGGTCGATGGCTTTGTCAGGAAGGAATCTACTTGTAATATAGCGATCTGATAATGTAGATGCTGCAACAATTGCTTCATCTGTAATTCTCACCCCATGGTGAACTTCATAGCGCTCTTTTAGTCCCCTCAGTATTGCAATGGTATCCTCTACTGTGGGCTCTTTTGTATATACTGGTTGAAACCTTCTTTCCAGTGCTTTATCTGTTTCAATGTACTTCCTATACTCATCTAATGTGGTAGCTCCAATTGCTCTGAGCTCTCCCCGTGCGAGTGCTGGTTTTAATAAGTTAGAGGCATCAGTAGATCCTTCTGCAGCACCAGCTCCAACTAGAGTATGAAGCTCGTCAATGAAAAGAATTATTTCACCATTGGAAGCTGTCACTTCTGATATCACAGCTTTTAAGCGCTCTTCAAATTCTCCTCTGAACTTTGCCCCAGCAATAAGGGCTCCTAAGTCGAGGCTAAGAAGTCTTTTTGAGACAAGCGAATCTGGTACATCTTTAGAGGCTATACGCTGAGCAAGTCCTTCAACGATTGCTGTTTTACCAACACCAGGCTCTCCAATAAGGACTGGGTTATTTTTTGTTCTTCTGGAAAGCACTTGCATGACTCGTCTAATTTCTTCATCTCGTCCAATAACAGGGTCTAATTTCTGCCCTTTAGCAAGAACAGTCATATCCTTACAATACTTCTCTAATGCTTGGTATCGTGCCTCTGGGTTCTCATCAGTGACTCGATTATTTCCCCTCACTGACTGTAAAGCTCCAAGTATGCTATCCCTTTTTACGTTGTACTTCTTTAAGAGTTTTCCTATGGTAGTGGGGGAGTCAACCATTGCAAGAAGGAGGTGCTCAGCACTCAAAAACTCATCTTGAAAGATTTCCCTCTCTTTATCAGAGGCAATAAAGAGTTCATTTAATGCGTATGACACAGACCCTCTTGATCCTCCATATGTTTTGGGGAGTTTTTCAATGAGAGCTCTTGCTTCTTGTAAGACGACCTCTTTATCTATAGAAAGAGCATCAAAAAGGGGAGGAACCACTCCCTCTTTTTGACTTAATAACGCCACAAAAAGGTGTTCTACCTCAATTGTTGGGTTTCCATGTTTTTTAGCAATCCCATCAGCTGCAGAGATTGCTTCTTTGAGTTTAATAGTCATATTCTCAATATTCATTTCTTTTTACATCCTACCTACGTACCATCTATAATATAATCATGGGGCTAGATAAGGGCAAATCGATTAATTAAGAGACGATGAAATGGTGAGAATCTACAAGGCGTAATGATTCTAGATAGTTGGCAATGAGTTGCTTTGATCCTTTAATGTCAAAACTATCTAAAAATGCTAGTTGAAAACAAAAAGATTCTAAGAGAATAACGAGGTGTTGTGTAATTCTTGAGATATCACATTCAACGATCTCTTTATGTACAATTCCAATTCTTAATAGACGTTTAAATAATATGTGTAGCTTAACAGTTCGTCTTAAAATAATGTCTGAAAAGTCAGTGCCCTCTTTTTTAAGTTGAAGCATAACATCCATTAATGAGGTGAGTTCCCCTCTATGTTTTTTAGCGATATCAATAATATCATTACAGATGTTTTGAATTCGTAATAGAATTGGATCTTCTGTATTCCATGCATAATCAGCATATTTAGTAAACATTTTCCCTGTTACTAATTTAACAGCGTAATAATAGATTTGTTCTTTGTCTTTAAAATATTGGTAAATTGTAGGACGAGAAATCCCACACTCACTAGCAATGAGGGTAAGGTTAGAATCTTTATATCCTTCACGAGCAAAAATTTTGAGTGCTGTTTTTAAAATCTTCTCTTTTCTTTCTTCATGGTTAATTCTTTTAGGCATGATGGGTATTCCTACTATCTAAGTTTTATCTAATATATGTTACAATATACCATGTAAATGTATAAATCGCCAAGGTAAGTTGCCTAACTTAAAGGGAGTATATCTTGATATTAGGTATAATTATTTCATTTTTTGCTATTGTGTTGGTATTATCTACTGTTGCCCTAATAAGAACCATCTACATAAGAAGAGGTGCACAACATCATAATTGTTCTCTATATCCCCCCTCCCCTTTGCCTCACGTAGAACAATCTGCTAAAAATCTTTCAAAGGCTATCACATATGAAACAGTCCAGGAGGGGGGGACTCGATTTGATGAGTTCCACGCTTTTCTAAAAGTGAGCTACCCAAAAGTTCACTCATCGCTTACACAACTTTATAGAGAGACTGACAATCTTGTGTTTCTCTATCGAGGAAAAGATCGATCCCTCCAACCAGGACTTATCACAGCTCATCAAGATGTTGTTCCAGCAGATAATGAGGGGTGGGACCATCCCCCTTTCTCTGGCCATATAGAGGATGGATATATTTATGGAAGGGGTAGCTTTGATGATAAGGGTTCACTCATTGCAATACTAGAAGCAGTTGAACAATTATTAGAGGAGGGGTTTGTTCCAAAGAGAGATTGGTATATTGCCCTTGGGTGTGACGAAGAGACTCGAGGGGAAAAAGGGGCAGCACTACTATCTAAAAAAATGAAAAAAGATGGAATTACCTTCAGTGTAGTTCTTGATGAGGGGGGTGCGGTAGTTGAAGGATTTTTTAAAGCAATAGAGCAGCCCATTGCTGCTGTTGGAGTGTGTGAAAAGGGAAATGCTCACCTAGAGATCTCATCAATAGTTGAAGGAGGTCACTCCTCTACTCCCAAAAACCCAACTTCAGTTGGCGTTCTTGCTAAAGAGATTGCCTATATTGAACACCATCAATTAAAACCCACCTTAATTCCTCCCATTAAAGATATGCTTTTTAGTTTAGGAATACATGCTCCTTTCTCTTTCTCTTATATTTTACTAAATACGTGGCTTTTCAAGCCACTCATTTTCTCCATATTCAAAAAGAATACTACTATGAATGCCCTTATAAGAAGCACATGTGCCTCTACTATGATAAAAGGAAGTGACGCGAGTAATGTTATTAGCCCTAAAGCGAGCGCTGTTGTAAATATTCGTCTTTTGCCAGGAGATGATGTAAAAGAGGTAATAGAGTATTATAGAAAAAGAACAAAACAAAAGAATATCTCTTATAGAGTAATTCAACACAGTCCCTCTTCAAGAATAAGTAGTACTGACACCGCAAGTTTTCGCCACGTAGAAACTACAATCAAATCTATATTCCCTAAAACTATTGTCACCCCTTATGTGATGACAGGGGGCTCAGATGCCCTTCACTATGAAGAGGTCTCTCATTGTGTCTATCGGTTTACTCCAGCTCTCATGAACAATGAAGAGCTCAGTAGGATGCATAATACAAATGAGAGATTTTCAATAGAGAATCTCTCATCAGCTATCCGTTTTTATAAAACGTTTATCACTCAAGACTCTTTTTAAGATACACCTTTATGCTACAAAAGGAACAATATTATGGTTAAACGACTACATAATTCAAAACCTATCTTCGTAATTAATCCAAAGAATGAAATGTATGGGGATGATTTATTTGAATTAGCACTCATTGCAGATAATGCTTCTCGTAGATACGATGTGCAAGTTATCATCACCTGCAATCCTTTTGATGTATATAGGATAAGTCGGGGTGTTAAGAATTTGTTTATATTTGGTCAACATATTGACCCAATTAAAAGTGGCCCCACAACTGGAAAGATTCTACCAGAGGCTCTTTATGCTTCCGGTGCAGTGGGAACGATGATCAATCATCCAGAAAACCAGATTCTTTTTTCTGATGTGCAGCAATCTATTACCCGAGCACATGAATCGAATCTTATTTCCCTCACCTTTGCACAAACTCTTGAACAAGCTATTGCGATTACCCATATGGGAGCAAAGATGATTGTGATTGAAAAGCCTGAGTTTATCGCATCAAACACAATATTAGATAGTTCTTATATGAAAAAGGTAACTGTGGCAGTTCACACTGTAAGATCAAGTATACTTGTTCTTCAAGGAGCTGGAATACAATCAGGAAAAGATGTCGGCGATGTGTTAGAAGGTGGTGTGGCTGGAACTGGCTCTTCAAGTGGTATTTTCAAGGCTGAAAACCCTCAGCGGATGGTTGTAGAGATGATAAGTGGGGCAAGAAGAGGTTGGGATAAAAAAAAGGGGTTAAATTCAATATCTCATTAATATATCTTTAATGAGATATAAGAATTTTATACAAAAGTGTTTATTATACCCCTCTTACGTTAAAACACATCACTAAGAGTTGCGACGAGAACTGCTTTGATTGTATGCATCCTGTTTTCAGCTTCATCAAAAACTACTGAATGCTTTCCTCTAAAGACTTCATCACTTACTTCCATCTCATCAAGGCCATATCTTTCTTTCACCATCGCAGCAACAGATGTGTTGGAATCATGAAAGGCAGGAAGGCAGTGGAGAAATAGGGCATCTTCATTTCCTGTTTGTTTCATGAGAGTACTATCAACTTTATAGGGAGCAAGGAGAGTAATGCGCTCCTTTATTTGATCTTCTTCACCCATAGAGACCCATACATCGGTATAAATTACATCAGCTCCTTGTACAGCTATTGATGGGTCTGTAATTACTTCTATGGTTCCTTTTGACTTTTTTACATCGTGTTGTAATGAATGAAGGAGTGTATCTGTGGGATTGAGTTCTTTAGGAGTTGAAACAACAAAGTGCATTCCCACTTTTGCAGCACCTATGGCAAGAGCAGAGGCCATATTATTTCGTCCATCTCCAACATAGACCATTTTTATTTGATCTAGGGGTTTTTTAGAGTGTTCCAAAATTGTCATAAAATCTGCTAATACTTGGGTTGGATGATCTTCATCTGTGAGCCCATTATACACAGGGATACCTGAAAAGTGGGCAAGTTGCTCAACGAGCTTTTGACTACTTCCTCGGTATTGTAAGCCATCATAGTAGCGGCCTAAAACTTTAGCAGTATCTTCTATTGACTCTTTTTTCCCCATTTGAGAGTTTGTTAAATAAGTAACTTGTCCCCCTTCATCAAAGGCTGCAACTTCAAATGCGCATCGAGTTCTTGTAGAGGGTTTATCAAAAATAAGGACTATATTTTTATTTTCAAGAAGTTTTTCTTTTTGTTTTGTAAGTTTTTTCACCTTTAATTGAGATGCTAAATCAAGTAAGTATAGTATTTCTTCTTTGCTAAAATCTTTTAATGTGAGTAGACTTCTTCCTTTTAAATCCATAATGTGTTCTCCTCTATTTCATAATTACATTAAAATAGGAGTACCTGCAATAGGCCAAAGTCGTCTTTTTGTAATTCTTTATATCTAAATACAAAAAAGGGAGACTACCATCTTATTTGAAGTAGCTGCTAATCTTTACAGCATCCTCATACTAAGATGTCTCTCCCCTTTGTGTGTTAATTGAGTCGTCTAATTAAAATACAACAACAACTTCTCCATTTGGATATGTTGAAGCTACATAATTTTTAATTGTGTCACTTTGTAAGGCTTTTACTAATGCCTTCACTTCTTTTCTATTTTCGCTTCCTTCTTTCACAGCAACTACGTTTACGTAGGGTGAATCAGCACCTTCTACAACAAGTCCATCAACATTAGCTTTTAAGCCAGCAGGTATTGCATAGTTACCATTAATGACAGCTGCATCTACATCAGAGAGTACTCGTGGGAGAGATGCTGCTTCAATTTCTTTAAACTTTAGATTGTGGCGATTAGTCTCAATATCTAATGGGGTTGCAGAGATTCCAGCGTTTGCTTTTAATGTGATAAGACCAACACTTTGTAAAAGGAGCAATGCTCTTCCTCCATTAGTTGGGTCATTAGGGATAGCAATTGAAGCACCAGCAGGTAAAGAATCAATTGATGAATATTTTTTTGAATAAAGAGCTATGGGCTCAATGTGAATTCCACCAACATTTACTAAATGATACCCTTGCTCTTTATTAAAAGATTCAAGGTATGGGATGTGTTGGAAGAAGTTTGCATCAATTTGCCCCTCTTCAACAGCTTTGTTTGGTGTTACATAATCTGTAAATTCAACAATTTCTAAGTTCACACCTTCATTCTTTAATTCCTCTTTTACTAAAGTGAGGAATGCTGCGTGAGGTTCAGGTGTTGCACCAACTTTTAATGTAGTTAATCCTTGAGCTTCTTTTGCACCACTAGCGAAAAGTGATGTGAAACATACCAACACGATAAGTGTTATTGCAATAGTTTTTTTCATAATAGTTATATCTCCTATGTAGTTCTCAACGTCTGTGAGAATTTCCTTATTTGTTTATCGTTTACCCATCATATGGGCACTCAATTTATTTCCTATCACTTGCACAACTTCTACCAGTACTAATATGATAATAACAGAGACTGCCATAATGTCTCCTCTAAACCGCTGGTATCCATATCGAATTGCAAGATCTCCAAGTCCTCCACCACCAATTGCGCCAGCCATTGCTGAATAGCCAATTAAATTGATGATAGTTAAAGTTACTCCAGATACTAAGGATGGCATAGCTTCTGGAAGCAATACTTTATGTATAATTTGCCAGGTAGTAGATCCCATAGCACGGGCGGCTTGAATAACGCCCGGATCCACCTCCTTCAATGCCGTTTCAATAATGCGAGCAACAAAAGGTGCTGCAGCAATTGATAGGGGAACAATGGTTGCAATGGTACCAATACTTGTTCCAACAATTATGCGTGATAATGGGAATAGAAGAATCATCAGAATTATGAATGGAAAACTTCTTAATACGTTCACTATTCTTCCCAATACATTATTTAAAAGAGGTTTGGGGATAATTCCCCCTTGCTCTATATTCCCTGTAATAGTTAATAAAATTCCTAATGGTAGTCCTAATATGAGAGAGAAGAGGGTAGATGCGCCTACCATCACGAGAGTTTGGCCTGTAGCATTAAGAACAAGGGTGGTCATTTGATTCATGCGTGTATGTTCTCCTCTTCTACAATGATTCCTGATAATTTTAAAGCAGCAACTGCTTTATCAACTTCATCATGTTCTCCAATGATATCACAAATGAGAGTTCCAACATCTTCTTCTCCCACTCTTTGTACTCCACCTGCTCTTATATTAAATTCAACATCAAACTTTTTCTGTATCCGGGATAACACAGGCTCCCCTGTAAGGCTCCCCCTGAATCGCAGGGTGAATCTTCCACCCTCATCTGACCATCGCACAAGGTCTTTATACTTCTCTTCGCTATCTAATTGGAGGGGGGCAAGATTAGCGAGAAAATCTCTTGTGGTAGAACTTTGAGGAAAGGCAAATACATCAACAACTTTTCCTGTTTCCACAACAACACCATCATCAAGGACTGCAACATATTCACATGCATCTCTTACTACTTCCATCTGATGGGTTATCATAACAACAGTTAAATTCATTTTATGTTTTAGCTCTTTAAGGAGATCTAAGATTGAACGAGTAGTTTGTGGGTCTAATGCACTAGTTGCTTCATCACAAAAAAGGACATCAGGGTGGTTTGCAAGTGCTCTAGCAATAGCAACACGTTGCTTTTGCCCTCCACTAAGTGTACTTACTGGAGCTTTCTTTCGACCAGTGAGCCCCACTACCTCAAGTAATTCATCAACTCTTTTATTAATCGTTTCTTTATCAACACCAGCTATTTCTAATGGATAGGCAATATTCTCACCTGCATTTCTTGAGCTAAAGAGGTTGAAAGTCTGGAATATCATGCCAACTTTTCTTCTTTGTGCAATCATCTCTTTTTTTGGAAGATTATCTACTCTTTTTGATTCATAAAAAATATGACCATCATCAGGAGTTTCTAGCAAAGATATGAGGCGAACGAGGGTAGATTTACCAGCACCACTTTTACCTATGATGCCATAGATAGAGTTATCTGGTATTTCAAGAGAGATATCATTAACTGCATGTAGTGTTCCATAGGTTCTCCGAAGAGCCTCTAATGATATATGCATCTACCCTACTCCTTAATTAAAATTTACCACATCATAGAATAAAGAGGTGTGTATATCAAGGTAGTAAGAGTGGAATTGTTATACACTCTTTGACTTAATTGTCAGTAACGAGTGTGTATAGATATATTTTTCACATAAAAGAGGTGGTGATGAAAAGTCTCATATAAGAAATCTTTTATTTAGAATACAAAGAAAAAAATAATACCATGGAGAGTCTCCATGGTAAAGCCAGAAGAATGTACTCTTCTTCCGGCCTATATATGTGACTAATGTCGTGTAAGATACTGTGCCATTGCGCTATAATCAATTTTCTCTACGAGTACTTTATTGATTTCATAATCAGATACTGATGGTATCTTCTGCCCACTTTCACTAATTACTGGATACGTCTTTTCATATACTTGTTTAACTATAGAATTAGGCCAATCGACGTCCACTATTTCTTCCTTCGAAGATACGCTTTCCATCATCTGGAAATCTTGATTGTAAAGTTCTTTGCCTGAATTAACATCATGAAGAGTTACACTATAATAGACTCTCTGCTCTGCTGTTGTTGTTTGATAGTAAACTTTTGTAGGCTCATCCAACCAGTAATTAGTTATGCCCTTTTTTTCAAGATAATCAGGAAGAGCTTGAGGGGAAGTTGAGCGAGCAAGCTCAGCAAGTTTGATTTCTCGTACGATAGTATCACTAGCTTTTCTAAAAGAATGCTCCCCATTTTTTGTATATCTAAGGAGAGAAAGCTCTAATGTTTCAGTTCTTTTTGTCTTCTTTATATTACTCATATCTCCTAAACGAACATCTATTTTAATGAGGTAATCAATTTTAAGATCTTTAGCTTCATTAAAGGAAGATGAGGAAGTTAATGCTTTTAATCCTTTTTCAAATGTATTATCACTTTCTTTTAAGACTTCAAGTGCTATTGAATCAGTTTCGAATCTACTTTTCTTATTTTCCCACTTTTTAATGAGCTCCAACTCATCAGCAGTATGGAACCACAAATATTTTCCATCTCCTGTTTGAGTATTCTTCTTGAGATTTTCTAGGTATGTGTCCATTGTAACTCTTGTAAAGTAATCACTAACTGCATAGACGCGAACTCTTGAGTTTTCATTGAAATCAGCCCAATCATCTCTCAATGCAACAAAATCACCTTCGAGATCAGGCCATCCTTTAACCAATTCAAACACAGATAGATAGGAGTCATAGACTTCTTCCATCGATTCTTGTGTATGATTAAAGGATTGTTTTTTCTTTTCAAGCTCCTGTATCAATAGATCAACTAGCTTATTGGCATATGTATATCTTTTCATTTTTACTGTTTCTTTGTCACTGGTGTAATCATATGCTAAATAACTTACCTTAATTGCTTCTTTATATGCATCAATCGTACCTTGTTGAGCAATTCTATCAGATTCAGCAAATAAAAGATCTAGTGCTTTAGTCGCTAAACTAGCCTTCAAATTATCAAGTTTTTCAGTCTTTTCAAAGCGTTGACCATCTGCAATAAGGGTATCAATCCTTTCAAGGTCATCAAAAGTCATAGAGACCATTTGTTTCTCTATTTCAGTTGTATATAAATCTACGACGATTGTCTTATTTGCGTTGTACTCCTGTGTATCCTTTTCCATGAAGGTAAATAGTGCAAGTTCAAACATTTTTTTAGCATTTTCAAAATCTCTGCTGGTAAAAAGTTTTTTCCCCTCTATAAGAGCGAGTTCAGCCCCTTTTATCATCACTTCTACGATGTGTGATTGCATTGTCTGTGTCAGTTCATTTCCATCTTTATCTTTTACCGCAATAGAAATTGATTCTTTCTTCCATGTTACCAATACATTGCCACTTCCATCTGGAACTCCTATTTTACTTATGTGGTAATAGAAATATTCTAAATTTTCATAAATTTCTATGAGATTGGTAAGATTATCTATCGTTGGTTCTTTGCGTAACTCACTAATATTATTATCAATCTGCCCTATTCCTACTGCATAGTTTTGAACAAGGAATTTATATGCTGGGTAAAATTTAGCATCTTTAGCTATTGCGTTGACAACCTTGGATAAAGATAGGGCATATTCACCCTGTTCCCAAGCGCTTTGAGCTTGTTCAAACGCCTTCTTCCCATCACTGAATGGACTTGCCATCCCCAGTGCTGCACAACCTGTAAATAACAAGATACTGAATAACATAATCAACGATAGTATTCTTAATTTACTCAAAATAGATCTGGTATGTTTTGATCCTTCCATTTCTTTTCCTCCATTTTTTAAAATGAAACATTCCTCAGATTAAATAAAAATATGAGAGAGTTTAGTTATAGAGGATTTAAGTGTATGACACCAAGATAGTAGAGTTAAACAAATTCATCAAATTAGGGTCTCTTAAAGTCTTTTTCATGAAGAGAAATTTCAGGTCTTTTAACTAACTGGTATAGATATTAAGGTCTTTTTGTTTTTTATTACTAGACGATTTAGTTTTTATTCCCTTGTGATATCACAAGAAGTGAGATAATCTATATATGGTTAAAGTAACAATTTATACATTCCCTTCACACATGTGATGCATATTTTCTGGGGTAGATGAGAAAAGAAAAATTCTGGTTTTTACAGAGATGTTTACATAATATCTTCTGATAACTATATAGTTCTAATTATCTTACTGGAGGAAAAAATGAAAATAAATTGGAAAGAATATGACGCTACCCGTAAACTCATAATCATTGGGCTACTCGTAGCCATAATATCTATGTTTTTGCCATGGTCTAAAACTGGAACCACTTCTACATTAGGAATAATGGATATAACTATCTTACTTATCCTATTTTTTGTATATCCTGTTTATCAAATCCTTAATGATAAACCTATGAATAAAAACATTAATCTAGCTCTTTCAATTGCTTCAGGGCTCTTAGCAATGATTTTTATCATCTTTAAAAGTGCTTCAGGTGCGAGCGATGTATCTGTTGGATTTGGTGCGTTTCTTTTTCTTGTAGCTTCACTTTTATACATAGCTGGAATCCTTATTAATAAAAAAACAGATGTAAAAGCTACTCCTCAAAGTAAACTAGAGATTAAGCCTTTAGTAAAAGAAGAAGCTAAACCTACTATGAAAGCAGAAGCTAAACCCACTATGAAAGCAGAAGCTAAACCTACTGTGAAAGCAGAAGCTAAACCTACTGTGAAAGCAGAAGCTAAACCTACTGTAAAAGCAGAAGCTAAACCTACTATGAAAGC
>CAYVRR010000011.1:0-34135 GCA_964453215.1 uncultured Spirochaetaceae bacterium
AAAAAACGGCTCCCATTATTGAGAGCCGTCAATGTGAGATAGATATACCCTGTTTTACATAAGTAACTGTAAAGCAGGTCTAAGTCCGTTCACTAATTCTTCCATGTATGGGACAATTGCGAGTAATACACCAGCTGCAACAGCTGAGCCAAGTACTCCTGCAACGTTTGGTCCCATTGCATGCATGAGTAAGAAGTTTTGTGGATTACTTTCTTGACCAACTTTAGATGCAACCCGTGCTGCCATTGGAACAGCAGAAACACCAGCGGCTCCAATAAGAGGGTTAAGTGGGTGCTTTTTGTCTATCTTGTTCATTAATTTTGCAATTAATACACCGGTTGCTGTTCCAAGTGAGAATGCGACTAATCCAAGAACGAGAATACCAAGTGTATTTAAGTTCAAGAACTGAGCTGCTTCCATTTTGGAACCAACAGAGAGACCTAAGAAGATGGTAACAATGTTCATAAGAGCATTTTGCATCGTGTCACTTAATCTGTTAACGACTCCACACTCTTTAGCAAGGTTACCAAACATCAAAGCTCCAACTAAGGGCGTTGCTGAAGGGAGCAAAATTGCACAAACTGTAAGAACTGAAATAGGGAAGAGAATCTTCTCTAATTTAGATACTGGTCTGAGTTGCTCCATTTTAATCAATCGCTCTTTTTTGGTAGTGAGTAATCTCATAATAGGGGGCTGAATGATAGGAACAAGGGCCATGTATGAGTACGCAGCTACTGCAATAGATCCTAATAAATCTGGTGCAAGTCTGCTTGTTACATAAATAGCAGTAGGTCCATCAGCTCCACCAATAATACCAATAGAGGCAGCAGCGTGGAGGTCAAAGTTAATTCCTGGAATAAATGAGAGTAATAGTGCGCCTAAAAGTGCTGCAAAGATACCAACTTGGGCAGCAGCTCCTAATAAAAGGGTTTTAGGGTTTGCAATAAGGGGACCAAAGTCAGTCATTGCCCCAACTCCCATAAAGATGAGAATCGGGAACAGACCTGTTTCAATACCCATATCATACAAGAGTTTTATAAACCCAACACCACCGTGTGTGGAGTTAGGGTCAACTGATGCAATATATGCAAACGGAATATTTGCGAGGATACACCCAAATCCAATAGTGACAAGGAGAAGGGGTTCGAATCCTTTTGCTATAGCTAAATACAACAGTACAAATCCTACGAGGATCATGAGGAGGTTACCCCAGCCACCTGCAGAGAGGAAGCCAAGGAGTCCTGTTGTGAGCCATAATTGTTGAAATGCTTGTCCAATCATGAATGAGCTCCCTTATTCAATTATGGCAAGAACATCATCTGCCATTAATTGATCACCTTGTTTAACGAGAATTTTCTTTACAACACCAGCTACTGGTGCAAAGATTTCGTTTTCCATTTTCATTGCTTCCATAACTAAAATTGGAGAATTTTCTTCAACTCTATCCCCCTCTTTTACATCAATACGAAGTACGAGGCCAGGCATTGGAGCCTTAACTTCACTACCACCGTTTGATGGGGCACTAGGTGCAGCTTGTGGTGCACTTTGAGTAGGGGCAAAAGCTGCTGCTGGAGCATTGGAGGAGATAACAAGAAGAACTTCATCAGCTTGTTTTTGATCCCCTTGTTTTACTAATATGCTTGTAACTGTTCCACCAGTTGGAGCAAAAATCTCATTCTCCATTTTCATAGCTTCCATCACCATAAGAACATCATTCTCTTTTACAGTGTCTCCAACAGAAACATTTGTTTTAAGAATGAGACCAGGCATTGGAGCTTTAACTTCTACAGAAGCACCAGTTGGTGCAGCTTGTGGTGCTACAGGCTGCTGTTGTGTAATACCATCTGCAATTGAAATATCATACGAGACGCCATTAACAATAGCTTTATCACCTTTTAGTTGTACAGCATAGGATGAGTTATTTACCTTTACAGTGTAATCAGTGTTATTACTAGATGTAGCTACTTCTTTTGTCTCTTCTACTTTCTTCTCAGCACTCTTAAGTCTTACACCATTTACTTTAGCCTCTCCTTTGAGGTAGAGGATTCCTTTCTCTTTACAACTTGCTGCAATAAAGATGTTCTCATCAGTAATTTCCAAGTTCTCTTTTTTGAGCATTTCAATAGCAACATCTCTCCCTTTTTTAGGGTCTTTGTCGTTAATATCAACAGCTTTTTCTGTAGTTGCTTTCATGTCGAGTTGTTCACTACAGATTTTGGCAATTTCTTTATCGGGTTCAACTGGAGTTTTTCCAAAGTACCCAAGAACCATCTTGCCATATCCTTCAGCAATTTTCTTCCAAGGTCCAAACATCACGTTATTAAAAGCTTGTTGGAAGTAGAACTGTGAAACAGGGGTAACACTTGTTGCGTACCCTCCTTTTGATACAACTTCAGCCATAGCATGGGTAATTTCTGAAAAGCGATCCATAAGGCCATTATCTCGTAGCATCTGGGTGTTTGCAGTAAGAGCTCCACCTGGAAGAGGGCTAAAAGGAATAATTGGGTTAACAGTAGTTGCCTCTGGTGGTAGGAAGTAGTCACTCATACAATCTTGGAAAACTCTTTCAGCTTCCATCACTTTTTCAATGTCGATATCGAGTGTATATTCAGTACCTCTTAGAGCATGCCACATAGTAATTACATCTGGCTGACAGGTACCACCTGAAACAGGAACAAGTGATAAGTCAACTTGACTTGCACCAGCTTCAATAGCACTCATGTACTGTTGAATTGATACTCCTGCTGTTTCATGTGAGTGGAATACAATATTCATATCTTTGCCAAGAAGTTTTCTTGCTCTTTTTATTGTTTCATACACTACTTTAGGAGTTGATGTTCCAGAAGCATCTTTAAAACAAACAGAATCATAAGGGATTCCAGCATCAAGGATGTTTTTTAGTGTTTTTTCATAAAAATCTGGATCATGAGCACCATTTGCCCCAGGTGGGAGTGCCATCATCGTAACACACACTTCATGTCGAAGACCTGCTTCATGAATTGATCGTCCACTATCGATAAGGTTGTTTACATCGTTTAATGCATCAAAGTTACGGATAGTAGAAATTCCATGCTTTTTAAAGAGTTTTGCATGGAGGTCAATGATATCTCGTGGTTGAGAATCAAGTCCAACAACGTTGATACCTCTTGCTAAGGTTTGTAGATCTGCATCTGGTCCAGCTACTTTTCTAAACTCATCCATCATTGCAAATGCATCTTCGTTTGTATAGAAATAGAGGGATTGAAATCTTGCTCCACCACCAGCTTCAAAATGGTTGATTCCTGCTTCCTTCGCTGCTGCTACTGCTGGCATAAAATCTTTTGTAAAGACTCTTGCTCCGTATACAGACTGGAACCCGTCGCGGAACGCTGTACACATAAAATTAACTTTTTTCATCATGACTCCTTGATTATTCTTACTAACGTTTAGATCGAGCGATGGCGGCAGTTATTGCAGCTGCAATTTCACCACTATGTGCTTCAGTTCCTGAAAGGTTAGGAGAAGCCATTCGCTTTTGAGGGGCTGTAGAAACTTTTTGAGGAAAGTATCTATTGACAGTGTAGGAAAGTAATTTTGTAGTAAATACTAACAGTGTTAAGAAGAGAAAGACAACTCCCATTCCTAATACAAGAAGTATTAACCCATTATTGACCTGCTCTAAAAGCAGTTCTCTTGGTAATTGGTTTAGCATGAATAATGCTCCTTACAATATTGTGTTATTTGTGAATTTTTATCAAAAAACACTCAAGCTACTATAACGTGAAAACAAAGCCGTTTCAAGGTGCAGATGAGGTTTTCTTTGAAGCTAAAAGGTGCGAATAGTTCATTTTACATCAAATTTGTTGCTCGAAATTTCCTAATAATGTGAAAAGGGGATAATAAGGATATTATTTTTCATCTTGAATAAAAGAGATTCTTTCCGTACTTTAGTAGCTATGAACACAATAGAGCATTCACCCATCAAGCCCACACATAAAATATTATTGGTAACTATTGAACCTTTAGAATCTCTAGATCACCTTTTTTCTTCTTTACATGTAGAGGGAATCACCTCTACTACTATTTCAAAAGAAGAACTCGATACCAAAATTTCATCTGTTAAAACTACCTTTTTGTGGATCCACACTCCATATGTTGATGAAAAAGTTTTTCTTGAAATATTGCACTATATACCAGAACTTACTGGGGTGCTGTTTTGTATAGATGGGGGGATGAGCCGACTCGATATTTTACGATCTATCGCATTATCTAGACACCATTATGTCGCAATTATTGGAGCTTTGATGGTAAGAAAGTCAGATGCAGATGAAAATTTTGGATTTGATATATGTAGGCGCAGTGGAATACCATACCTTGGTTCAGCAATGAGCGATAATAATAAAAAGTGGCAGATAGATAAGAACACTATTGAATTACTTCTCAACATGGCTCAATAAGAGATAGCTTTTTTATGTGTGTACCATTTTTTTAGTGAATAATATTTGATGTGGGTAATGTTTTCTTTTTATGCTTAAAGCGATATGATAGTTCTAATTGATGAGGAGATATAAAGAGAATGAATGATGGCAGCCATTTGAGTTGGATAACTCATGATGAAAAAATAGTATATAAAACCCCTGTATTTGATGTTTTAGAGGTTAAAAGAACTTCTCAGGATGGACGAAGTGGCTCTTTTGTTGCCCTAGATGCACCAGAGTGGGTGACTGTAATTCCTTGGTATAGAAATAAAGAGGGAGTTGCTTACTTTAAGATGGTTCGACAATATAGGCATGGAAGTGAGAAAGTAACAATTGAATTTCCTGCAGGAACAGTTGATGCAGGGGAAGATGTGAAAGTAGCTGGAAGGAGGGAGTTAGTTGAAGAAACTGGATGTATCCCTTTAAGTGAGATGGTGCTACTTGGCTCTATTTCTCCTAATCCTGCATTTATGAATAATCGAGTCTGGTTTTATCTCGCACAAAATTTAGAGTGTCTGAAAGAGCAACACTTGGATGAAAATGAGCAAGTAGATATCCTTGACATCCCTGTTGCAGAAGTACTAAAAAATATGGGTCATGGTGAATATGATAATGGAATTATGATGATTGCCCAAGGATTCTTTTTACGATATGCCCAAGAGACTGGAGGTCTTTTATGAACAAAAAATATGGTATTCTTATTTCTTTACTACTATTACTCTCTTTTACTTTTTTCTCTTGTACAACAGCAACCCTTGTTGAAAAAAATAAAACAGTACAAGTTACAGGAAACGCTGTTCTCTCTATTGTACCAGATAGTGCATCTATGAGAGTTCGAGTTTCAGAAATTGGTGAGAGTACAAAAGAAGCACAACAAGAAGTGAATAGAAAAACAGCTTCAATTTTCTCTATCCTCAAAGATGGGGGAGTCCTTAAAGAAGATATAAACACAACAGGATATGAATTTTCCCCAGAATATGAATATGTAGAGAATAAAAGGGTCCTAGTCGGGCAAAGGGTGAGCCAATCAATCTATTTTGTGTTAAGAGAAATCGACACACAAGATACGAGGCTTTCAGCTATTCTTGATTCTTTAGCTGAAGTGAGTAATATTTCATTGGGTTCTATTAATTTTACAAAACAAGATATGAGTGGACTGTATGATGAAGCGAGGGAGCTTGCTATGAAAGATGCTATGAGAAAAGGCTCTCTCTATGCAAAAGTTGCTTCCCTTCGTTTAGGAGACCCTCTTCTCATTAGTGATTATTCATATGATGCAGTTCCTGTGAGTTCTCGAAATGAGATGATGATGGTTAAATCTTCTGCTATGATGGACAGTGGTCCAGAAATACCTGTTGCTGACATCACTATCCGTCAATCTGTACAAGTAACGTTTTCCCTTAAGTAAGAGAGTACTGTGGTATAGGTAGTACGAAGGAATCTATCGTTTTAGTACTACCTTTTATAGACCATTGTGAGGTGAACAATGTTTGCCTCTATTGTTTTTTCACCAGTGGCAACAAAGCCAAGTGACGAGTAAAAGGTACTAGCACTCTCTTGTGAGTGGATATAGATGGGGGAATAGGGGTACTCTTTTTCAGCAATCTTGATTGCATGTGTGACGAGGTGTTTTCCAAATCCAGAGCCCCTATACTTCTTAATAAGAGCAATTCGCTCTAATTTTATCCCCTCTTCTGTTTTTCTCATTCTTAAAGTTCCAATAGGGATATTCTCTTTAGTGAGTAAAAGGTGGCTCGAGATTGCATCAAGGCCATCTTGCTCTATTTCATAGGGAACCTGTTGCTCTTCAATGAACACTTCTTTTCTGATGAGTCTGCAATGAGTAATTTTCTCTTTCTGCTTCTTTGTTTCATTTGACGGAATGTATACTATATTCATCTCATCTACTTCCCTATTTCATTGCTTGGATATAATAGATTCTTGAGCCAAAGTCCCCTATAACACGGGTCTCTTTATCATACCCAGTTCCTCCAAATTGTTGATTAAGAGAGATTCCTCTATATGCTAATACATCTCCATTTACTATATAGTATTCAATTTCACTGTCGAGTTGAAAATTACTCTCTACAATCTTCTCTACACTTCCACCACTTTTTATAGTCACTGGGGAGACTAATTTGATGAGTGAGCCAAATGTTGAAATATCTATTTTTTGATGTCTTGGAGAGACGCGGTAGGTGAGGGATGTGTCAGCTATTGGAATTCGTAATAGTTCATTCATCCCGTTTGCGTCTTGAAGGACCTGGAAGTATAGGATGAGCATTTCAGTTCTATCGTAACTTGCAATTGCCCATATTGACCTATTAGATGCGTCATACATAGATTCAATTCTAAAAAACTCCCCATATTGAAAGAGTGTTCTATATTGTTTGTAGAAATTTATGTGCTCTTTTATCTCCTCTTTCTCTTTTTTGGAGAGGGCCATTAAGTCTAATTCATACCCTAACACTCCAAAGGAAGCTACATTGAACCGGGTATCGAGTGATGTGTTTCTTAAAGTCTGATGATTTGGGATAGAGCTTACATGGTTTGAGATTGCACTAAGAGGATACCCACAAGCTGTTCCTTCTTGAATAAACATCCTTGTATAGGCATCTGTGTTGTCACTTGTCCATGTTTGACTCATAAAAGTGAGCATTCCAAGGTCAAACCTATTTCCACCACTAGCGCAGGATTCAAAGAGGATATGGGGGAAAGAGTCAACAAACCTTTCTAGTAGTTCATAGAGCCCTAGAACATATCGGTGAGTGAACTCACCCATATTAAATCCTTCTTGAGCGCTATAGAGGTCACTAAAAGTTCTATTCATATCCCACTTCACAAAATCTACTTCAGCTACTTTGAAAGTGTTACTTAATATATCAAACAAATATTCTCTCACCTCTTTATTTGTAAGATCCAACAGGTATTGATTTCTGGCAATTGAGGGTTTCCTATTTGGAATTTGTACTACATATTCAGGGTGTTTTTCAAATAAGGTGCTTTTTTTACTTATCATCTCTGGTTCAACCCAAAGACCAAACATAAGGCCTAGGCTATGGAGTTTTTTTGAGAGGGATGTGAGGCCATTAGGGAATTTCTTTGTGTTAACCATCCAGTCCCCAAGGCTCGTTGTGTCATCTTCTCTCACTCCAAACCACCCATCGTCAACAACAAATAATTCTATTCCTAGTTTTGATGCTTCTTTTGCTAAAGCGATAAGGGAATTTTCATCATAATTAAAATAGGTTGCTTCCCAATTATTAAATGCTATTGGGCGTTGGTGGTATTGCCACTTACCCCTCACAACGTGGCTGTTTACAAATTTATGGAAATGATTACTTATTCCGTTTTGTCCCTCAAAGCTAAAAGTCATAATAGCTTCAGGTGTGTGAAATTTTTCTCCCACCTTGAGTTGCCAACGAAAGGTAGCTGGATTGATTCCACTAAGGATTCTTGTTTTATTGTATTGGTTGAGTTCAACAATTTCACTATGGTCTGCGCTATATAAAAGATTAAACCCATAACATTCCCCTTGCATTTCATCACACTTTGCATCGCTAATCATAATAAATGGGTTGTGTTTTGAAGAACTTACCCCACTTTTACTATCATTGATATGAATCCCTGGGGTAATAGCTCTTCGGTGTTGGAATCTCTCTCTAGCCCACGCTCCATCAAATGTGGTGAGTTCGAGGTTCTGTCGATTAAGATCGAGTTGTATACTCATTAAGCGCTCAATAGTTACATTCTCTGTTGAGTTATTTGTTAAAGAGGTTTTACGTACAATGACATCAGTTGCATCAAATGTTGTATAGTAGTGTTCAAGCTTTAGATTTGTTACTGGATCAACTGTTACAACTACTAAGGTCATTGCAGTTCCACTTTCGATATATGACTCGGGTAACCCACTAAATGAGCGTGGCTTACCGTTGATTATTCGGTGCTCCCTATAGAGGAAGTCCCCACAGGTATTACCATTTTCACTTCGAACTACAATTGCAGGTTCTCTATAATCACCCTTACCGGGTGAGGAGTATTCTAGCAGCATATTATCGAGGGTGTAGGTGGGATGCTCTTCACTATATGAGACCATGTTTCCCTTCGCAATTGAATGCTTGTCGTACATTGCAATAAAGTTATCACAATCTCGTATGCTACGCCCATAATAGAGGTGCTCAAGGTGGTTTGTCTCATCTACACGAAAGATGTAGGTAGTGTTTGCTGTATTGAGAATGAAATGGAGCTTTTGTTCAACAATCATACGTTTCTCCTAGAATTCAATTTCTTGTTGTTCCGTAACTATCATGGTACAATAATGGTTACATACAGTATAGCCTGCTTAAAGTATTTTTTACATCTGGGATTTGATTTCTTTTAAGCAGAATCCTCATGTGTAGTGGAGAGAAGTGATAAAATGGATGTTAAACGGTTACAACTTTGGGAGAAAAGGCATGCTACTATGTTATCAAATGATCTCATAACTGCTGTTATAGAAGATCGTGGTGGGATGGTACGGGAGCTTAGTAATACCAACAAGTTTGGTGGAAGGGTAAATGCACACCCTCTTTTTTATTTTTTAGGGAAAGAAGAGACTGTTATGGATGATGCGAATCATGACTTTTATCATAATACAGATCTTTTATATACCTTGGGGGGTAACTTTTTTTGTTTTCCAAACTTTGGCCCTGGCCACACATTTGCCAATACCCTCTTGCCTCCTCACGGGTTTACTGCTGTTGGGTTATGGAATGTTGTTAAATATGGGACAGATGGGGAAACTGGTGCTACGTGGCTTTTAAGTACACTCCTTGGTGGAGGAGAGCATCCATTTGTTGCACATAAAATTGAGATGCTTCTTCCTAATCATCCGGTATTATATAGTAGTGTAACCATTGATAATCCCCACGATGTTCCTATTGTTGCCAATGCTGCATGGCACAATACTGCAGGCTCTCCTTTTTTAGAGTCAGGATCTATTATTAACACCTCTGCAAAAGAATTTTCTACTGTACCAAAAGGATCTGAGTTTGATGCAACTGGGCGCCTTGCTATGGGAGCTGAATTTGATGATTTAACCAAAGCACCCCTACGTAGTGGTGGCACGTGTGATATTGAATTGGTTCCGGGTATGATTGGTTTTACAGATTTAGTGAGTGGAAAAGTACCCCTTGATGCTAAACTCGGGTGGTCTAGTGTTATAAACCCAGTACAGCAGATGGTCTACTTCACGTTCTTTCCAGGTCCTGCTGTTATAGAAGAAGATGAGATTCCTCTCAATTTTAATAACCTATGGATGCAATATGGGGGAAGGAAATTTAACCCATGGGCACTTTATGATGGTGGCACTGATCACACCTTCTGTTTAGGAATTGAAAACTCAATAGGGTATTATGCAAATGGACTCGCTGAATCTGTAAACAAGAGAGAGCTCTTAGGTTCCCCAAGTACTGTTACTATTAATCCTCACTCTCGAAAAGTACAACGATATGCAACAGCTTTCACCGATTATGAGCAAGCTAAAATGGGTCAAGGCATCCAAGCAGTTGAACAAGTTGTAGAAGGGATAGTGTTAAAGAGGGGTAAGTATTGGGCATTTATAGAGAGTGACTCAACGTTCCACTTCCTTAAAGAGATTGAGAAAAAGGTATTAAGCTAGTCTCATGTATTCATTTTGTATATGAATATTTTTACAAGGGAGCATTCCCTTCAACAATATTTGTAGCACCCTTTTTTACAGAAACTCCATTGAAAGTTTGTGTGAAGAGGGTGTTTCCTCTTGTATCAAGATAAGTAATCTTCACATTATATTCGCCTACAGGGAGAGTGATGCCACTAATCCATGCTGTACTTGGAAGAAAGTGGGAGCTTCTCACATCAGCTTGTTCAGAGGTAAAACTTGCTATTTTAAAAATATTACTTAAAATTATCTCTATAATGGAAGGGCCCTCTTCTTGATTGTGTATCGCTTCATCAAACACTTCAGCTCCTATAGCCTTGAAGGTAGCCCTAAGGAAAGATTTAAGTTTTGCCAAAGAAGAGGATGCTTTAAATGTATCAATTGCAATTGAACTAATACTCTCTATTTTTTCTAAATAGATTGTTTTTTCTCCATCAATAGAAAAAGCAATTTTAGCAACTAATGATGGAGTTTCAACTAATACAGGGTAGGCAATCTTTATGTAATTTCCATCTCCTATGTAGGCAACTTCAACTTCTTCTTTTTTATGGGGGGCTATCCCACTAAAAGCGAGTATATGTAATCTTGCCTCTTTTTCACCAATTTCTTTTTCCTCTTGTTGTACTGATTGGGGTATTGGAAATGGGTATAGGTGAGGTTGTGTCGAAAAAGAGTGGGTAATTTGGTTACGTGAGTAGGTGTAGGTATTATTTTCACCCAATCCTTTTGCAACAATCATACTGAGGTAAGAAGAGAGAGCAGATGAGGAAAAAGAGGGGGAGTAGGTCTCTACATCGAGTGATCTAACCCCTTTTGAAGAAGCACTATTTTCAATTTTTTTTATGCTTTCTTCGAATTTTTGTCTTAACAGAGTTTGTTTTTCAATTGAACGATTAAGTTCTACAAGGGCAGACTCAGTTTCTCCAAGGTGGAGGTAATTGAGTGCTTTAAATATGTTGATATAGATATCTTCATATGCTTCACCAGGGTACTCTTTGGTATTATCATTCACAATGTAGCTAGCAATATTTGCACTAATGCTTGTAGTGTATGCTTCTTGTATTGCCCTTTCTGATGTACTTAGGAAGGAGTTAGAAAGATCATATTCACCACCATGGTGGAGCAAAAGACCTGCATCTAAATGCAAAATAATAGGTCCTTGTTTCTTTATAATAGTCTCTTTTTTATTAAACAGAGCCTCATAAGCACCCTTATAATTCCCTTGACGATATTTATACTGGGAATCTTGAATGTCGATAGTAGAGGAGCACCCTATAATCGACAGGATGAAGTACATGGAAGTAAGCAGTAGTAGTTTTTTCATATTCCCTTTAACTCTTTATGTTTATTGGTATAGATACCTAGAAAAAGTGTACCATTCATATTTTGTCGATGCAATAAAGAAACAAAAGTAAATCATAATTGATCGTAAGTAAAAGGATCAAAGTGTGAGAACTTTTTATATATATTCCCTATTTTTACCTAGAATATATGAAAATATTCAAAGAATGAAGGTACCAAGTGCATCAATTGTGGTGTATTATAGTACTAGATTCACAACTAAAAGGAAGATTTGTATGAAGAAAAGATACTCATTTCTATTCACGATTGCTGTACTGCTACTATTTACAATTTCATGTCAATCAGGAGTTTCTGTTAATAGACTCACATCCGATGCTGATATTGATTTAAGTGGAGCCTGGAACGATACAGATATTCGAATAGCTGCCCAGTCATTAGTAGAAGATAGCTTACGTTCTTCATGGATTGATCAATTTAGAATGAGAAATATGAAAAATCCTGTTGTGATAGTAGGCCCATTCTTAAACAGAAGTAGTGAACATATCGACACTTCGATTATTGCAAAAAGGTATGAGATGGAACTCATCAACTCTGGCAAAGTTGATATGGTTGCAGATGTAGCATTTAGAGCAACTGTACGTGATGAGAGAGAGGAGCAACAATACTTTGCAAGTGAATCTACTGCAAAAGCTTTAGGGAAAGAGATTGGAGCAGACTTTCTATTACAAGGATCTGTTAGGACCAATCTCGACCAAGTGAGTGGTAAATCAGTAAGGACATACTATATCTCTGCTGAACTTATCGATATTGAAACAAACAAGAAAGTATGGGTAGGAGAAGAAACCATTAAGAAAATGGTCAAACAAAGTAAATTTAAGTTTTAAATAAAGGTCACCTATTGTATGAAAAAATCTATATTACTTTCTTTTGTCCCAATACTTATCCTTGCCCTCTTTTTTAGTGGGTGTACCTCTTTTACACAGAAATCAACGCCATCGTGGCTCGATACTCTTTATGACGCTCAATATAAAGAAGAGAGATATTTGTGTGCGATAGGGAGTGCTTCTTCAAGGGAAAAGGCAGTTGATGCAGCCCTTTCATCCCTCTCTCAAGTCTTTAATTCAGAAGTGAGAAGTGTTACCACAGTCCTCTCTATCTCAACTGCACAAGAAGAGATGATGGGGGATGTGAAGTTTACTGAATCTTCTGAAATGATTGAAAGTGGAACGGTGACAAGTTTTAGTGAAAAAATTATTGGAGCAGAGGTTGTAAACACCTACATCGATGATAATAAGAGAGTCTATGTACGAGTTGCCCTTGATAGGAAAAAAACTGCCGATATATACCAAAAAGAGATTTTTGAATTAGATAAATCTATTATGGATGTGAGAAAAAGGTTGATTTCAACTGAAAATCCCCTCTCTAGGTATTTTGTGCTCTCTAAAGCTGTCGCCTCTGCAACAAAGCAGCAGCGCCTAAAAGATCAAATAACGGTGCTTTTAAAGAAAACTCAGTCTTCAAATCTCATTGCCTTACAAAGAGAGCTCAATCAAATAGCTTCTTCTATCTCTATTGCTATACACGTTAATTCAGAAAAAGGAAAAGATGTGTTAGTAGCTGCTTTTAGTCAAAAGTTAATTCAATTAGGATTTGAGATTGTAGATGATGAATCTAAGGCGATGGCTCTATTAGATGTTACCTATACCTCTACTCCCCTTAAGCTAGAAAATAGCCCATATATGTATGAGCGCTATACACTATCTGCAACTCTTGTGAGTGAATCAAATACCCTCTACTCATACAAAAAGAGTGAGAGGGAAGGGGCAATGAGTGAAGTTGAAGCAAGAGAGAAAGCGCTAGTAACGGCTTCTACTCATGCTGTAGATGAATTTTTTACCCTCCTAGAAGAAACTCTTGGGATGGAATAAATACTATATATTAATTTGGAGGTTTTTATGAAAAGGATGTTGGTCATTCTCATTTCTCTTATCGTATTGTTCTCGATTGTAGGGTGTGCTACCACAAATAAAGGGGCAATAGAACCCAAACCTGTAAAGAAAGTTATTCTAGGTGCAGATGGTATTCCACAGCCAGATTGGGTGTTTAAAACAGTCAGTGCTCAAGATGTCCACTATGAATCTGGGTATGGGAAGATGAGTAACAAACAAAACTCAATAAAAAGAGCTACTGTCGAAGCTAAAAATAAAATTGCTGCATGGATAAGTACATCTGTAAAAGAGGTGGTAGTAACCTATGTAAACGACGCTGGTAGTGGAGATAACCGTCAAACTATTGATGCAATGGAGAGTATTAGCCAACAAGTAGCAGAAGCAACTCTCTCTGGAGTGAGTACTGAAGAGATGTGGGTAGATATTGATGGAGGAGTGTGGGTTCTTTGCTCAATTCCATTATCAAATATTGAAAAGAATTTTGAACCAGCTGCCGAAGCTGTAGCAGAGGCTTTTGTTGAAAGTGAAGCTGCTGAAGTTGCAAATGCTAAAATGAAAGATGCGTTTGCTAATTTATTAAGAGGATCAGATCTGTAAGATATGAAAAAAGGATTATTCATCCTCTTTATCACTATTTCTCTCATTGGATGTGCCACTCAACAACATATGGTATTAGTGAGTGAGGAAGAGGCATCTCTTTCATTATTAAACCTCTCTTTTTATCAATCTAATGTGTATGTTGGTATCTCTGGTCCCTATTCAACAAAGAGTAAGATGGTCGAAGCTGCTCTACTTAGTTGTGCAAAGAGCATTCTTTTGGAGAATGCTCTTGCCCTCGACAATACATTAGTGATGATGGAAAATTCTCATCAAGGCCTCACCTCTTTTGCTCAAAAAGAGAAGGCATATTACGATGATAAAAGTCTTGCTCAAGTGATTGAATCATTAGATATTATAAAAATCCTCTTTGACCCACTCTCTGGTGCTATTGTGATTGCTCGCTATGGGGAAAAAGAGGCATCTAAGCGTCCATATAGGGCAAAGGTGGATGCTAATAATAGACCTCTATGGTTAGATAGGTACCCAGAAGTAGAAGGATATCGATTTGGAATAGGATCCTCCCCTTCCTACTACTACTTTCACGACTCCCTTGAAGCAGCAGATTTTGCTGCAGCTCAAAACCTCTTAGATCTTTATAGTGAACACACCTATTTAACTTCACTTAATACAACAAAGAGTGGAAGTACAAACGAGATGGCAAGTTCACTGTACCAAGCGCAAAGGGGATTATTAAAAGGATTTACAATAGTAGATCGCTACTATGATCGAGAACATGATACATATTGGAGCTTAGCTTCAATTATTGAATAAGGAAGATAGATATTATGAAAAAGAGTATACTAATAGTAGTAAGTGCCCTAGTAGCGTTCACTTTAGTAGGATGTGCGACAACTCCTAAACCTAATGCTGATGGGTCACCTTATTGGACAACCCAAACTCCTAAACACACAAGAACTCTTCACTATGCGGTGGGGTCTGCTAAGCAATCTACCCCTCAGCTAAGCCTTCTTAGAGCAGAGTCTGCTGCTAAAGATGCAATCGGAAGATGGGCTTCTACTACGGTAGATAATGCTGTTGTAACGTTTGTTGAAGAAGCTGGGGAAGGTTTGAGAACTCAACAATCCCTCGAAGTGCTACAAAACTTAAGTGTTCAGACAGTAAACATTGCTCTAAGAGGTGTTAGTGTTGAAGAGCGTTATACGAGCCCAGATGGTACGGTGTGGGTTCTTTCATCATACCCTGTTAAAAACCTCAAAGATGCCTATAAGCAGCAAACAAAAGAGTTAGAGAAGAAGTTAAAAGAAGCTGAAGCGAAAGCAGAGCTCATGATGGAATATCTAGAGCGTCAATTAGAAAAAGATGTAGCTGGTGAGTAAATAAAAAAAGGTAGTTCTTACTACAAGAACTACCTAAGGTGCCGATCGGATTCGAACCGATGCATAGAGGTTTTGCAGACCTGTCCCTTACCACTTGGGTACGGCACCACTAGAATGGCAAGATACCAGAAAAGACGATTTGGTGCAACCCCACTTTGAATATGTTCTCCTATAATCAAATTAAAAATATCCTCATAGATAGGTGTTTATTGCTATACTATTGTAATGTTTATGTTCTTTTTTAGAGTAATACATTGCTAAAAGTTCATTGACAAACACTAAAACATTCATTATAATTCAAAAAGATACAAATAGAAGGGATTGGAGATGTTATATGGCTCTTATACCAGCTGACCGTCAACGGCAGATTATTGAACACATTAATCGTGACCAGGTTGTTCAAGTACATGAATTAAGTACCCTCTTTGGTGTAAGTGAATTAACTATTAGGCGAGACTTGGATCATTTAGCACACATAGGCTTGGTGGAAAGAACTCATGGTGGAGCAACTGTGAGGAGAAATCTCCCAATTGAACCAACCTTCAATGAAAAAGCATTAGAACAAAGAGAAGAAAAGATACTCATAGGAAAAAAAGCAGCCACTTTTATTAAAGATGGAGATACTATCTTCATTAACAGTGGTTCAACTACGTATGAAGTGATTAAGGCCTTAAAAGATAAAAAAATCACCATTGTTACAAACAACGTAGATGCAACGAGAGTGCTTCATGAAGGGGCAGCCTTTTCCCTTATTCTTCTTGGAGGGGTCTATAGAATGCAATCCCACTCTGTCTCTGGTGTACTTAGTTCTTCTATTGTGAAACAAATCTATGCAAATAAAGCAATAATTGGAGTTGATGGGTGTAGTGTTACTTCCGGTCTTACTACCCCTGTTATTGAAGAGGCTCAAACTACAAGAGAGATGATAGAGCGAACTGTGGGTCCTGTGATAGTTGTGGCTACAGGGAACAAGATTGGAGTTGTCTCCAACTATGTAACTGTGGGGATTGATAAAATTGATGTTTTAATCACCGATACTGGTGGGAAAAAGATGCTTTCAATAAAAGAGTTTGTTGAAAGGGAGATAGAATTAGTTATTGCTCAATGAGCACTATAAAAATGGAGGAATAGCATGTCATACGCAGATGCTTACAAAGATTGTGCATGGATGGATTTTGAAACCTTAGAGCGTTTCATGATCGATTCATTGATGGCAGTTGGGATTAATGAGGAAGATGCAAAAATCATTGGAGATGTCCTCATTGAAAGTGATAAAAGAGGGATAGATTCTCATGGAATTGGTCGTTTAAAACCAATTTATATTGATCGAATTACTAAGGGTATTTTAAACCCAGTAACAGAAATTGAAGTTATTAAAGATGAGATGAGTACAGCCGTTTTAGATGGCCATAATGGAATGGGGCATGTAGTAAGTAAAAAAGCTATGGAAATGGCTATTGAAAAAGCACGAAAGTATGGAACAGGAATGGTCGCTGTAAGAAACAGTACCCACTATGGTATTGCAGGCTATTTTGTAACAATGGCAACAGAAGAGGGGATGATTGGTATCACGGGAACAAATGCTCGTCCATCAATTGCTCCAACTTTTGGAGTTGAAAATATGATGGGAACTAATCCTCTCACCTTTGGTCTTCCAACAGATGATCCTTTCCCCTTTGTATTAGATTGTGCAACAAGTGTTACTCAACGGGGTAAAATAGAAGTGTATGGAAGAGCTGGAAAAGAGCTTCCTCCAGGATGGGTCATTGGACATGATGGGACAACTCGAACAGATACTCAACAAGTATTAAAAGACCTTACCACAGGGCAAGCAGCCCTTACTCCACTAGGAGGAATTGGTGAAGAAACTGGTGGATACAAAGGGTTTGGTTATGCGATGGTTGTTGAAATCCTCTCTGCTGCACTACAAGATGGGGCCTTTATGAAAGAGTTAAATGGATTTGATGAGAACCAGAAGCCTATACCATACCCACTTGGTCACTTCTTTATAGCAATAGATCCTGCTAAGTTTATGGGTCTTGATGTATTTAAACGAATTGCTGGTACTATTTGCCGTCAAATTAGAGCATCAGAAAAAGCTCCAGGTGAAGACAGAATATATACAGCTGGAGAAAAAGAGTATGAAGCATTCCAGTACCGAACAAAACATGGGTGTCCAGTCCCTCCAAGTCTCCAAAAGATGATGGTGGAACTTCGTGATACATATAAGTTAGATTATTCATTTGATTTTGAAAATAAGGAGTCATAACAATGGACGTTTTAAAAGAAAAGGCACTACGCTACCACTCACTCGATGGGAAACCTGGTAAAGTATCAGTTGTCCCAACAAAGCCTTGCTCAACAGCTGAAGAATTAGCTCTTGCTTATACACCAGGGGTGGCTAAGCCTGTTTTAGAAATTGCAGAAAACCCAGAAGCTGCCTATGAATATACATCTAAAGGGAACTTAGTTGCAGTTATTTCAAATGGAACAGCAATTCTAGGACTCGGAGATAGGGGCCCTCTTGCTTCAAAACCAGTTATGGAAGGCAAAGGGGTGTTGTTTAAAAGATTTGCAGATATTGATGTGTTTGATATTGAATTAAATGAAAAAGATCCTAAGAAGATTATTGAAATAATTAAAGCAATGGAGCCAACATTTGGGGGAATAAACCTTGAAGATATTAAAGGCCCTGAATGTTTTGAAATTGAGAGAGAACTCATTGAACTTTGTGATATCCCAATATTCCATGATGACCAACATGGAACAGCTATTATTAGTACCGCTGGGCTCTTAAATGCTGCTGAACTTGTTGGAAAGAATATGGGCGACATTAAAGTTGTAGTAAATGGGGCAGGAGCTGCTGGAATTTCATGTGCAAAGATGTTTGTTGCAGCAGGTGTTGATATCAATCACATTACTATGCTCGACAGCAAAGGGGTTATTTATAAAGGAAGAGAAGTCTCCATGACACCTGAAAAGATGGAGTTTGCACGAGAGACTGAGTTAAGAACTCTTGAAGAGGCTATGAGTGGAGCTGATGTATTTATGGGTCTTAGTGTTGCCGATTGTGTTAGTGCTGAGATGCTTAAATCGATGGCTAAAAATCCTATTGTATTTGCAATGAGTAATCCAAACCCTGAAATCTCTTATGAATTAGCAGTTGCAACCCGTAGCGACCTCATTATGGCTACAGGACGAAGTGATTATCCTAACCAAATCAATAACGTATTAGGATTCCCTCATATCTTCCGTGGTGCCCTCGATGTAAGAGCTTCTAAGATTACTGAAGGGATGAAAATGGCTGCAGCTAGAGCTCTCGCTGCCCTTGCTAAAGAGCCAGTGCCAGAAATTGTATCTAATGCATATGGTGGCAAGAAATTCACATTTGGAAGGGACTACATAGTTCCAACACCATTTGACCCTCGAGTTATAAGTTGGGAAGCTGTTGCAGTAGCAAAAGCTGCCTGTGAAGAGGGTGTTGCCCGTAAGCCAATCACCGATTGGGTAGCCTATGAGAAATCATTAGTAAAACGAATGGCACCCTACTGGGTATAAACAAAATGCACCCTCTTAGGTATCTAGGAGGGTATTATTCTATCCCCCATACCTGCTTAAGTTGAAGTTTTGCGTTATCAAGAGTTTGCTGAAACTGAGCAGATAATTGAGTATAATTCTTTTGAATAAATTGGACAAATTCAGGATCTTGTTCCATTGATGAATAGGTAGCTCTCCCATATTGAGCACTCTGTTGCTGTTGTTTTTGTTCAAATAGAGGTTGGTATTGAGATTTTGCCCTTTCAAGTAAATTATCCCTTGAATCTAAATATTTACCCATAAATGTTCCTATTTGTCCAATGAGGTCTACAGCTTCTCCCTCTTGTCCATCAATAAGAGAGGCAATATCTTTCATTTTTTCAACACGAGGAATATAATCATCACTTTGAGGAAGGGCAATATTGGCAATGATAGTGATTGCAAGTCCTTTTGTGATGTAAGGTTTTTCTGTATCATTTTTTTCTTTATAAGAAGATTCTAATGTAGAGAATGTAGCTTCAATATCTGATAAATATGCTCCTGCCATCCTCCTACCTTCATCAACAAGCATATCTGTTCTAATCTTTTGAGTATCTACTTCAATATCTTCAGTTCTCTCTAATGCGATTTCCCATGCAGATTTTAATAATGACATTATATTAACTCCTTACCTAGCTATTGTGATGTTAAGATACCAGCCAAAGGGTAAACAGACAAGTCCTTAGTGGACGTTCTCATTGATTTCAGGTAATCTATATTACATGATACCTACCAATAAAATCTTCCTAATAGATCCATATAAAAAAGAATTAGATGTAAAAATAGTAGCTATAAAAAAGTTTGGTAAGAAGAGTGCCCTCATTTTTGACTCTACAATCTTCTACCCAGAAGGGGGAGGTCCCAAAGGAGATAGAGGGTATATAGAAGATGTGAAAATTGTAGACACTCAATATAATAAAGAGGGAGAGATTCTCCATCTTATAGACACTTCTTTACATCAGTTTGAAATTGATGCAACATACCACATCACTTTAGATTGGCCTCATCGTTACCTTTTCATGACGCAACACACAGCACAACACCTCATTAGTGGCATTCTTTACAATTCTTTTAGTATAGATACCATCTCTGTTCACTTAAGTGAAACCTATATTGCAATAGAAACAAGAGAGCCATCTATCGATATAAAGACTATCTATGAGATAGAAGATAAAGTAAATGAAGCAATACTTATCACAGGAAAGACTCATACCAAAATAGTTGCAAGTGAAAATATCCCATCTCTAAAGCTACGAAGAGAAGCTAAGGTGAATGGGGATGTGCGAATTGTTACGATTGAAGGGTTTGATGAAATTGCCTGTGGTGGAGTTCATCTAGATAACATTAGTGAAATTTCAAAGGTCATGTATTATTCTGCTGAGATAATTCGAGGTCATGTACGACTCATGTTTCTCACCTCCAGTGTTGCGAAACAAGAGGTAAGGAGTCAAACAGATACTATTAATAGATTAAAGAATCTTTTATCAGTACAAAACGAACAGATAGTTGATCGAGTTACTGCCATCATGGAAGAATTGGTTTCAATAAAAAGAATTCTACATCTCTTACAACAATCTACGATAGATAATGTTATCTATCCCTTACTAAAAGAGGGTGAGATTCCTATTATTATGATAGATCTTAGTGACTATGATTTTGATGCCTTAAAAGCTTTATCGCACACAATATTAGATATTGAAAAAGTAATCCTTTGTGCAATAAAGAAGAGAGATGAGGATAGTATGAATTACCTCATCGCAATTAAAGGGATACAAGATGAAATTTCTTTGTATAAAAAGATAAAAGTAGATGTATTAGATACCATCAATGCAAAGGGAGGGGGAAAACCCCCACTTTGGCAAGGTATTGCACCATATGATAAAGATATACTTGTTACCATAGAAAAAGTATGTAGGGATGTAATCGATGGATAAAAAGAATAATAATAATACGATGAAACTTTTTACACCATCTTCCTATTTTAATGATGATGGGAGTTTAAATTGGTCTACTATTATTAAGAAAATGATTCTCCTTATTGTTTTTTTTATCCTCTTTTTTCTCTTATTGTTTGCTTTTTTAAGACCACAGATGCTCAGTATTGCATCTTGGGTTACAGAAACTCTAGGTTACCTTGGAATTTTCTTATATGCCCTTTTCGTTGATATGCTCATTGTTCCACTCACTGTTGATGTTGTGTTCCCCTTTGCAAGTAACTACCAAACGATTCCTTTTTTGCTCACCCTCTCACTTGGTTCATCACTTGGGGGAATTGGAGGGTATATGATTGGCCGGCTATTAGGGCACCTGAAAATAGTAAAGGTACTCACCTCAAGATTTAGTAAAGATGCAGAGCAGCTCATTAAAAAATATGGTGTGTGGGCTGTTGTTATTGCAGGCCTCACTCCAATACCATTCTCTACTGTCTGTTGGATAAGTGGTATGTTTAAAGTTCACTTTTCGTATATGGCTTTAGCCACCCTTTCACGCGTACCTCGAATGGTACTCTATTATATGGCGGTTCAAGCTGGACTTATGATCTTTATTTAATAGCTTCTTTAATCAATGATGCTATTCGCATTGCCCTATTTGGGGCATCTCCAACATAATATGATCCATCAAGCAATGAAAGAATACTATTTTTATCAAGGAAAGAGAGTATTTTATCATCTTCACTAATAATGGTGATAAGAGGATTTACTTTTCCTTCTTGAACTGCTTCCCAAGCTACAAGTGAGTGTTCCCGTATCCTTTCGTGCATCTCTTGTCTATCAGCACCTGCTTTTCCTAAAGCCATTAATACTTTTTCAGTTGCTGCAAATGGACCATAAGCTAATAGGTTTCTTTTAATTGCACTATTATGAAAGTTTAAGCCTTTGACAAGTTTTATAGTTGTATTTAACACTTCATCACACACTAAAAAGAGTTCTGGGATAACAGCTCTTCTGTTAGCAGAATCATCGAGAGTCCTTTCTAACATCATATTAGCATTATTGTTCCATAAAACTTCAACTTTAGAAGAGGCAAGACGACAAAGTGAGTCAATTTTTTCACTATTAATAGGATTTCGCTTAAAAGGCATAGCAGAAGAGCCCACTTGTTTTTTTCCAAAAGGTTCACTCCACTCCCCAATGGGGGGGCTTTGAAGGAGACGAATATTGAGTGCTAGTTTAGAGAGTGTTCCACATAATGATGCAAGAGTTACACCAAGGCGATAATCTTGTGCCCTCGTATATACTTGAGTTGCTGCATCGAAAGAAGTAAGACCAATCTCATCCATCACGAGAGACTCGAACTCTTCACTTGATAAATTAGTCCCCTCTAATAAAGCCATATAGGAGGCACTTGTTCCAACAGCTCCTTTAATCCCTTTCCCTTTTAGTCTCTCTTGTAATCTTCGTATATCTATTAGATCATCAAGGAGGTCTTGCCCAATTTGACTTAATCTATACCCAATTGTTGTTGGCTCTGCCGGTTGAATATGGGTAAAAGCCATACATGCTGTTTCACTCTCTTGTTCAATTCGTTTTCCTAAGACCTCTAATAGGGTAATAAGAGAGTGTTCTATAAGATGAAGAGCTTCTTTTTGACGAAGCACATCCATGTTATCAAGTACATCCATACTCGTTGCACCAAGGTGGATAATTTTCCCTCCAATGGCACACTTTTCAGCATATGTTTTAATTTCTGCCATCAAATCATGATGAATCTCTTTTTCAATCTCACTAGCTCGACCTATATCTATATCATCTTTATGTGCAATAAGATCATCAACTTGTTCTTGTGTTACAAGGCCTGCTTTCATTTGCGCTTTAGCAATCGCTATCCATATAGTCCTTAACAGTTTTCTCTTATAGATTTCGCTAAAACATGAGCGCATAGGTTCACTCCCATAGCGCCATGTGAAAGGGGAGATGTACGATGAGTGATCAAAGGTATCCATCATTAACACTGTTTTTTACCGTATAATAATCTGATCACGCTCAGGTCCTACTGAAATAAATTTAACAGGGGCTCCAGTGAGTTCTCCTAAGCGATTGATATATGCTTGAGCTTTTGGAGGGAGTTCTTCCCAAGTTCTTGCATTCTCTGTGCTTGTGAGCCACCCTTCCCATGTTTCATAGATTGGGATTGCTTTTTCTTGTCCAGCAGTGTCAGGAAGGTCAGTTACTACTTCTCCATCAATCGTATAGCCTGTGCACACTTTGATTGTTTCAAAAGAGTCTAGGATGTCAAGTTTTGTGACAGCGAGGGCAGTAAATCCATTTACCCAACAACTAAAGGAGGCAGCTACTGCATCAAACCATCCACATCGTCGTGGTCTCCCTGTAGTTGCTCCAAACTCAGCTCCAACGGTACGAAGTCTCTCTCCGTCACTGTCGAGTAACTCTGTTGGAAATGGTCCCCCTCCTACTGATGTTGAGTAGACTTTTAAGACTCCAAGGATGTCTGTGATGCGACGAGGGGAGATTCCTGCACCACTACATGCTCCACCTGCTGTTGGGTTACTTGAAGTTGTGTATGGGTAAATTCCCCAGTCGAGATCTCTCATAATTCCAAGTTGCCCTTCAAGGACAATATTTTTGTCAGCAAGAATTGCTTGTTTTACTACAGGAAGTGTGTCGATGATTTTATCACCATAACGATCTGTCCACTTTTTAGCAAGTTTCATCAAATCTTCAATATCTACTTCTTCTATTCCATAATAAGATAGTTGTCTATTTTTCTGTGGGAGCATCATCTCTAAGCGAGTTCGTAGTCTCATTGGATCTAAAATATCTGCAGCTCTGATTCCCACTCTATTAGCTTTATCGCTATAGCAAGGACCAATTCCTCTTTTTGTTGTCCCCACTGCCCAGCCACTTTTCTTACTCGCTTCTTCAGCGCCATCAAGGAGGCAATGGAAAGGGAGGATGAGGTGAGCTCGGCGATCAATAAAGAGGTTATCTACAGTAACACCAGCTTCTTTTACCATATCGAGTTCTACACTCATTGTGTCAAAGTTTACGACAGTTCCAGCTCCAACAATACAAATTGTTTCTGGATTGAAAATACCGGATGGAACAATGTGAAGAGCAAACTTTCCCTTATCATTGATAACTGTATGACCTGCATTGTCTCCGCCTTGAAAGCGAATAACTACTTCAGCTTTTTGTGCTAAATAGTCAACAATACGACCCTTTCCTTCATCACCCCATTGGGCTCCTACAATTGCAGTTACACTCATTCTATTGCTCCTTACCTTTGTTTAGCTATGTTGCTAAGCATAAGTTGTTCGTTTCTATCATGGGCTAAAATATCTTCTGCATCCCATGGGTATTTTATCCAAAGATCATCAATATCTACTCCCGCAAAATAGCGGGTAATTTCAGGTGGAAAATCAGCATCTTTTTTCTTCTTCTTATTATGTAATACTAATACTGCAATTTCTTTTGGGTCATTGGAGAGAAGTTCTTTTACACAATAACTTAAGGTGGCCCTCGTGTCATCAACCTCGTCAATTAAGAGAACTTTTTTCCCTTTTAATTGCTTTTCTGTTTCATCAATCCATTGAATTTTTTGGGGATGGGTGTTGTGTTTATGATCGAGGTTATAGTATGAAATCCCAACAGCCAAAATTGGACGATTGATAAAGGTCTTCACGATACGGGCAGGAATAAACCCACCTGAACCAATTGCTACAATTACATCTGGGTCAAACCCTGAAGCCATAAGGCGATGAGCAAGGGATTTAACGAGGTTGTGGATAGAGTTATATCCTACGTAATATTTGTCGTCCATTATTTTTCCTTAATAATATCCACTATTCAATGACAGGAATCATCTCGGCAATGTAGGGGAGTGTTCTAAATTTTTCTGCATAATCAAGTCCATACCCAACTACCCATACATCTGGAATTTGAAAGCCAATGTAATCGAGTTCAACATTAACTTTTCTTCTATCTGGTTTGTCGAGAAGCACTGCAGTTTTTAAGGAAGCAACATTTCGACTAATAAAGTTTCTGCATAAATAATCGAGGGTAAAGCCACTGTCGAGAATATCTTCGATGATCATTACATGCTTTCCATCTAAGTTCTCTCTCGTGTCCATAATCATACGGACGTTCCCACTCGAATTTGAAGAATTTCCATAACTCGAAAGAGATATGAAATCAACCTCATGAGGGATATCAAGTTTACGACATAAATCAGCTAAAAAGATGAAAGACCCTTTTAAAACTCCCACTAAAATTAATTTCCCATTAATCGAAGCATAATCAGTGTTTATTTGTCTCGCTAATTCATTTACTCTTCTGGCAATAGTGTCAGCATCGATAAGAACACGCACCAACTCACTTGTGAGGGGTGGAATTGCAATAGATGGCATGGCATCTCCTTCTTAGAAAGTAGAACCTTATTATGTCTATTGGATAACAGAAAAGAAGGGCACCTGTCAAGCCAAAGAGACATTTGTTATACTCTTTACTTCAAATACAAAAGCTCTATATAGCTTTTCTCATCTACATATCTATTCATATTATTGAGTTTTTTTCATCCCTCAATCTGTTTCCATAAGAGCATCAATAGCCTCTAATACACTTGGATATGCTTGCTTTGTAGGGAGTACATCAATAAGTTCAAAACGTTCACACATCTCATTCACATCTGGTTGTAGGGCACATAAAAATATATCAATATGTTGGTTTGTATACTCTAGAATTGTTGTTTTTAAGGTAACGATGGAGTAGTAATCTATTAAAGGAACACCTCGTAAAGAAATTATAAGTGGACCTTTTTTATTAAATTCTTCTAATGCATTTTCTAAAGCAGCACGAGTTCCAAAGAAAAGGGGGCCAGAGATATATAACACTTGAGCAGTAGGGTGAACACTATCAATAAGATGACCTTCAATAATTGTTGTATCAATTGGGGTGTATGAGTAGGAGATTTTACTACTTTTCATAAAATACATAAGGATGCTAAAAGAGATGCCTAGAAGAATTGCGACTGTTAAATTGAATACCACTGCTGTTATTAATGTTATGAGGAATTCTGCGATACTTGTTTTACTTTTATTTTTAAACATCTCTCTAATATTCTTCCAGTTATTCATCCTTATGGCTGTTACAAAAAGAATACTAGAGAGGGCAACTAACGGAACCATAGCCATAAACGGTGCTAAAAATAGGATAATAAGGAGAAGGACCAAACCGTGAATGATGCTTGTTAAGCGAGTAACACTTCCATTGGAGATAGCAACGCTCGTTCTCGCAATAGCAGCAGTTGAAGGAATTCCCCCTAAAAAAGGGAGGAGTATGTTTATAAAACTTTGTGCATAGAGTTGCTGTCCTACATGACTTTTTTCATTTTTCATCTCTTCACCACTAACCATGCAAAGGAGAGTTTCAACCATCCCAAGAGCTGCTAATCCTACTGCACTTGGAAGGAGTTTTATGATGAGAGATGTATCAATAGAGAAAAGTTTTAGCCTAAAAGGGAGTAAAAGGGTTTGAGGAATCTCTCCCACAATTTCTAAAGGAAGATGGAGTACTTTTGAAGCTATAATTGCAAGAAAAAGGACAAGCATACTCGATGGTAGAATTTTTGCCCATTTTTTTGGCCATAAAAACATGATAACAATGAGAACAACAGTTGTAAGAAATGAGTACATGTTTATAGAAAACCCAAGTCTTCCATAAGAGATAAATCTTTCAAGCATCGTAATGCCTTCACTCTTCACGTTGAATATAGTATCTATTTGCCCTCCAATGATGGCCAAGGCAATTCCACCATTAAACCCATTTACAACAGCGTTTGGGATAATAGAGACTATTTTCCCTAACTGTAAAATTGCTGCAATAGCAAGGATGATGCCAGAGAGGAGCCCAGTTAAGAAGACACCTTCAAGACCATACATATAGCTTATTGGTAAAAGAATTGCCGCCATTGCCCCCGTTGGTCCACTTATCTGAAAGGAGGATCCCCCTAAAAAGCCAATAAAAATACCAGCAAAAATTGCTGTAATAATTCCACTTGAAGGGGGGACACCCGATGCAATTGAAAACGCCAAAGCAAGAGGGAGAGCCACAAGGGCAACAATAACCCCACTTACTGCATCACTTTTAAGCTTTGATACGTTATATCCATCAAATTCACGTTTTAACATGACAATCAAAGGGATTTTATCCATACGTTCTTTCCTATTAATCCTTATAATGAGATGTATATCACCAAAAAGAGAACTCAACAAGATTCTTATAGAGTTTATGACATAAATTACCTTATTACAAACACATAGAATCATTATGCCACTTTCATCTTCCTTATCCTACCATCTTTATGATAAAGTTTGGACTAAAGCTAATGTAAGAAGGGGGAAGGAATGTTTGTAGATAAATCAATATCATCCTATGATGAAAAAATATTTCATACAATCAAAGATGAGTGGTTTTTAATAACTGTGCAAGATGGGGATACAGTGAATATGATGACTGCTGCTTGGGGTAGTGTTGGTATTATGTGGAACAAGCCAATTTTTAATATTGTTGTGAGAAATACTCGCTATACATATGACCTATTAAAAAATACAACTTCATTTACGTGCTCTTTCTTTTCACCAGAATATAAAGAAGAACTTACTTATTGTGGTAGGCACAGTGGAAGAGATGTGAATAAAGCAAAAGAAACAGGTCTTATTCCAATTGAAATAGATGGACATACTTATGAAAAAGTGTTTACTTTTGAGCAAGCTCATACAGTTTTCACCTGTAATATTGCAAGTATTACCCCAATCAAACCAGAACATTTTATAGACCCCTCTATAGAAAAACACTATTCACAGAAAGACTACCACACGATGTATACAGGGTATATAAAGAGGTTAATGGTAAAAGAATAAAGAGAGCAATTAATCTCTCATGCATCGATTAAAGGTTAAGCATGTAAAAATGATCTTGTATGGGTAAAGACCATAGCAATGCCCGCTTCATCACATGCTTGAATTACTTCTTTATCTCGAATAGAGCCTCCTGGTTGTATAATTGCTTTTATATGTCGCCCTTTAAGGAGTTCAATACTATCTTTAAATGGGAAAAATGCATCAGAAGCAAGTACAAGAGAGTCGCGATTTCCACTTTTTCTTAAAGCAATTTCAGTTGCATCAACTCTTGAAACTTGACCACCGCCAATACCAATTGTTGTGTGATTGTAGGAAGTAACTATTGCATTAGATTTTACATGTTTTACAACTTTCCATGCAAATAAGAGCTCACTAAGATCTTCATCACTTACTTGTTGTTGGGTAACACACACAACATCACTAGGGGTTAAGTCAGCGACATCTTTCGTTTGAAGAAGTAAATCACTGCCAATGAAGCGTCCACTAAGAATCTCTTTTGACTTAGGTATATTTTCTAATTGCAAGACTCGTAAGTTCTTCTTTTTCTTTAAGATGGCGAGTGCTTCATCACTAAAGTGAGGGCAAATAAGAACTTCAATGAAAAGCTTCGATAGATAAAGTGCCATGTGCTCATCAAGTGGGGCATTTATGGCGATGATAGAGCCAAAAGCACTTAAAGAGTCAGCTTCATAGGCATTTTGAAGGGCTATAAGGGGATTAGGGTGAGAACTCACTCCACAAGGAGTTGCATGTTTTACTACAACACATGTTGTTTCACTAAATTCTCTTAGTGTTTCAATTGCCCCCATTGCATCGCCAAGGTTATTAAAAGAGAGGTGTTTTCCTTGTAGTTGAATCGCATCTAGTAAGCTTATTTCATCTCTTTTATGTGGAGAAAGAGATGCTCGATAGACAGCTGCTTTTTGATGAGGGTTCTCCCCATAACGGAGTGTAGAGTCTTCTCCATCGCTTTCAAAGAGGGTAAATCCTAAAGAGAGTTCTTTTGGAAATGGTGTGGTGGTAAGATAACTTTGAATAAGGGCATCATAGCGAGAGGTGTGGCTAAATGCGCGAGAGGCACATTCAGTGCGTGTGCGTAGGGTAATTCCGTTATGCTCCTTCATCTCATCCATTATGCCTCTATATTGATCTGGATGGGTAATTACTGCTACGTGGGCAAAGTTTTTAGCAGCAGAGCGAATCATAGTGGGGCCACCAATGTCAATATTTTCAATTGCTTCTTCTTCACTTACAAGCCCTTTATTAATAGTTTTTTCAAAGGGATAGAGATTGCACACTACAAGATCAATCCATTCTATATTCATCTCTTTTGCTACTTTTTCATCACTACCACGGCGACCAAGAATCCCACCCATAATAAGGGGATGCATAGTTTTTACCCTTCCCCCCATTATTTCAGGGAAATGGGTTACATCTTCTACTTGAATCACATCTAGATGAGCATTTTTAAGGGTAGTATAGGTTCCCCCCGTTGAGATAATTTGAACATTCATCTCTCTTAAAAATGTAGCAAATTCTACAATTCCATCTTTATCTGAAACAGATATAAGGGCTCTTTTAATCTCTATAGTCTCTTTATTCATACCCTTGGTGTACCATATTTTTATCACTTTGGGCTAGAGAAGAGATGTTTAAGATTACAATCAAATTATTCACACATTAAAAATCCTACTCAATTTTGAGTAGGATCTTTTCATATATTCGTCTATGTTTTTAGGATGTTTGATTAGTTAGCGTCAATGAGAGCTATGATAGTGCCGGTGTAGTAGTTTTCGCCATCTACTTGTGGGAGACCAAAAGAGACGTTTTTAGTACCTTCAAATTCAACTGATAGGTTAAGAACTCCATAACGTAAGCCTGTAGAATTCTTTTTGGTTTTAAGAACACTTTCTGTTACTGAACCTGGATAAATTCTTGAAGCAACTTCTTTTGCTTTGATAACACCATCGTTTAAAATAATTTGTTTGTTACTATTAGCCAAACTATAATTGAGTGTGTAAGGGACATAATATTTTTGGTTAAGTACTGTAGCTGAAAGAGGATTTATTTTAAATGAAATAGATGTTTGCTCTTGGTTAGTTGAATAGAATGCATAATAGCCAATATGTTGCTCATCATCGCTTGTTAGGTTCAATCCTTTTACCGATGCATCTTTTTCGATTTCATACTGTGCTGCTAAAATATCATCACTTGAAGAATATTTTGTAGTGGTAAATCCATGAAAGAGGATTCCTTCAACTTGAGCATTAAGGGTAAATGGTTTATGTAGTCTCCTTATTGGGCTAGAAAAAATATCCCCTTTTATTTTTTCACACTTCTCGTTACAATAGGAGCACCTCATTCATATGAGGGTATTTTGATTCATAGAGAGGCATCTAAACATGGAACTTGATGTACACAGCCTACATCCACTTGAGATTAGGTTGCTACGGCACGTGTCGCCCAACGAGATAATTACATCAGGGCGATTGATAGAAGAGCTTAACTACCAAGTAGGGCACTGTAATCAAGCATTTAGTTGGTTATTGGCAAAAGGGTTTATTGAAGAAAAAGAGCGAATAACTACTCTTTGGTATGAAATAACAGATTTAGGAAAAACATTTCAACAACTTGGAATTCCTGAAGTGAGAATTATCTCCCTTCTTAAAGATAAAGGTCCTCTTTCTTTACCTGAAATTGCATCTATGCTCTCTCTTGAAAAGAGTGAAATAGGAAGTGCTTTTGGTCAACTTAGTAAAGCTAAACTATGTAAGATGGGGGATGGCAATAAAGCTTACCTCGTTGATGATACACTTCCACCTCATCTGCTCGTAGCAGCTTCTGTCCTTAATAAAGGAGTTGCATCTCTTTTAAAAGAGGATGATTTAGATGAAGAAGAGAGTGCGTATATAAAGAAAAATAGCAAAAAAAGAGTTGCCAGTGGTGCTGCGTTTAAAATAATTGAACGAGATGAAGTCACTTATGTGCTGACACCACGTGGTGTTAAAGCAAAAGAAGCTTTACTAGAAGCCCACATCACAGGAGAGGAACTTGGTTCAATAACCTCAAGTCTTCTTCAAAGTGGAGAATGGAAAACTCAGAGTTTTAGACCCTATAGCCTAAATACCCCATCAGCTCGCCTTATTATAGGAAGAAGTAATCCTTATGCAGATTATTTAAGATGGGTAAAAGATAAATTAGTATCTCTTGGATTTGAAGAATTTGATGGACCTCTTGTTGAGAATGAGTTTTGGAATGGGGATGCCCTCTTTATGCCTCAGTTCCATAGTGCGCGAGATATCCACGACGTCTACTATATAAAGAACCCTTCCCATGCAAAAAGCATAGAAGAGCCCTATTTATCTCAAGTTGCAGCAACCCATGAAAATGGGTGGAACACAGGTAGTAGGGGGTGGGGCTATTCTTTTGACCATGACTTTACTCGTCGACAAGTGATGAGGTCTCAAGGAACAGTCTTGTCAGCAAAAACACTTCCTCATGCTTCTGTTCCAGGAAAGTATTTTGGTGTTGCTAGATGTTTTAGATATGATCAAGTTGATGCAACTCACGGGGCAGATTTTTATCAAACAGAGGGAATTGTTCTTGGAGAAGATGTAAATCTAAAAACTCTCCTAGGACTCCTTAAAATGTTTGCAGAAGAAGTTGCAGGAGCTGAAGAAGTACGATATGTTCCAGGATATTTCCCCTTCACAGAGCCATCGATTGAAGTACACATTAAGCATCCTGTCCTCGGTTGGTTTGAACTTGGTGGAAGTGGGATTTTTAGACCAGAAGTAACAAAGGCTCTTGGAATTGATGTTCCTGTTCTCGCTTGGGGATTAGGGATAGATAGGATGGCCCTTATGCACCTTGGATTAAACGATTTAAGAGAATTGTTTACTCCAAATATTGAAAATGTGCGTGTAAGGAGAGGTAGGTAAATGCCAAAAATAGAAGTACATGAAACCTTGTTCAACAATCTGTTGAACCACACATATAGTAATGATGAACTTGAAATGATCTTTCCAGTTGCGAAAGCTGAACTCGATGGCTATGATGCAAATGAACGGCTCTATAAGATTGAACTCAATGATACAAACCGACCTGACCTCTGGTCAGCTAGTGGGGTAGCGAGAGCTCTAAACACCTATGAAAGCTCAAGCCTTGCAACATATGATTTCTTTTCATCAAAAGATGAAACAAAGGAGAGTGGTGGAAGGGAATTAATTACCCACTCTTCTGTAAAACAGGTGCGCCCTTTTTCTGTTGGATTTTGTGCAACAGGGAAAGTTGTTGACGAGCATATTCTAGAAAGCCTTATTCAAACACAAGAAAAACTTTGTCACAACTTTGGAAGAAAGAGAAAGAGTATTGCTATTGGAGTGTACAGAAGTGACCTCATAAAATTCCCCGTTCATTATAAAGGGGTAGATCCTGACTCATATTCCTTTGTTCCTCTACAGATGGATGAAGAGTTAACACTGAGAGAAATTACTAAAAAGCACCCCAAAGGGTTGGAATTTGGGCCAATTGTTCAAGACTCTCCTTTATATCCATTTATTACAGATGATAATGGAGATGTACTCTCCTTTCCCCCTGTGATTAATAGTGCTCACATTGGAGCCGTAAAAGAGGGTGATGAACATCTCTTTTTTGAACTAAGTGGCACAGGATTAGATGATTTACTTCTCGCTTCTTCTATCATAGCGTGTGATTGTGCAGATCTTGGATACACAATCCTTCCAGTAAAATGCTTATTAGGAGAGGATACTGAATATGGAAAAAGCATCACAGTTCCCTACTACTTCCAAAAAGAAGCTTCATGTCCACTCCCATTTCTTTATAAAATGCTTGGTGAAAATTTAAGTGATGAAGTAGTTATTGAATCTCTTCTTAAAATGGGCATTACTTCAACTATTTCAAACAATAATGTTGTAATTCAAGTTCCCCCATATAGGAATGACTTCCTTCACCCTGTAGATATTGTGGAAGATGTGATGATAGGGCATTCATTGGCTCTTTTTAGTCCAGAACTTCCCAAAGACTCAACTGTTGGAAGAATAAGTAAAGCAGAAGTGTTAGCAAGAAAAGTGAAAGATATTTGTGTAGGAATGGGATTTCAAGAGATGATGTATAATTATCTTGGTTCAAGGAAGGAGTACATTGATAACATGCATGTAGGGGGAGAAGATTATATTCAAATTGAAAACCCTATGAGTGAAAACTATGAGTATGTGAGACCTTCTATTATTCCATCTCTTTTAGAGAGTGAAAGTATGAGCGCCCATGCAATCTACCCCCACCATATATTTGAAGTGGGAAAGGTTGCGTATCTTTGTGATAGTGACAATTCTGGTACTGTAACTAAAAATCATGTAGGCTTTTTAAGCGCTGCTGGGGATATGGGGTTTAACCAATTAAATAGTTATATAGCGACTCTTTTTTACTACTTAAATATTGAGTATGTAATGAGTGAGTTAGTGGACCCCCGTTTCATACCAGGGCGTTGTGGTAATGTGGTAGTAGATGGTAAAAACGTTGGAATCTTTGGAGAAATACATCCCCAAGTTCTTGAATCGTGGAACATCACAATGCCAACAATTGCATGTGAGATAGATTTAGATAGTTTGCTATAAAGAGAGATTCTTCTCTTATTTTACAATAAAGGTTCCACTGATAGCACTTCGCTTCTCAGATGGGACCTTTCTTGTTTGTACAAGGTCAATATCTATTGAATCTGTCTTAAGGGGAATAAGATTGTGGGTAAACAGAAAATCACTTCTTAAAGAAATATCGTTTGGCCCTCCACTAATGTGGAGTGTTGATCCACTCTCTAATTCACTCACATGGTGAGATGCTTCAAAAGAATCGATAATATCAAATGGAGAAATAAGAGATGAGTCAAACACCGTATACAGGGATGCAAAGATAATGGTTGGCATATTGAGCAGCCTAGTGGTAAACTCAGTCACTCCATCGAGTATTTCTTCTTTTAGAAGAAGATCACTTTGACCATTAAGAGCTTCATAATATGTAGAGAACTCTCTGATGTCGATTACAGATAGAGCTATAGTGGTTCCATTTGAGTCGCCAAATATGTGGTAAGGATATTGTGTAGCCTCTCGTGTAAAGTTAGTTACAACAAGGGTGTGATTATCTAATAGCTCTACCGTATATGAGAGGTATTCTTTCATTTTCTCTAACACAATTGTTTCACCAGTAAACGCGATAATATCAAAATTTTCTTTTTCTATTCTTTGAGCTATGAGATTAACATCTCCTTCTATCACAAAGGATGGAAGGGGGATGAAAAGGGCACTGAGCGTTTCTCCTATTTTCTTATCAACTTTTTCTAC
>CAYVRR010000011.1:34235-49494 GCA_964453215.1 uncultured Spirochaetaceae bacterium
TTCTACAGCTTCTACTTTTTCTACAGCTTCCTTTTCTTCTCTCTCTTTAGGATACCTATCACTAGGTTTAATAATTGATTCAATAGGAGAAATAGCTTGTTGGGCATCTTCAAACAAATAACTTTGGCATGAAGTGGATAAGATCACAATGAGGATAATGAGAGTGAGAAGGCGTGAAGATGTTTTTTTCATGCGAGAGACTCTAAATATTCGCTCACTTCTTGTCCATGTGTTGCAACTGTCACCTTTGGCCACACTTTAATAAGGACTCCTTCTTGGTCAAACACAAAAGTACTTCTTAAAACTCCATCATATGTTTTTCCATACATTTTCTTCTCGCCCCAAGCCCCTAGATACTCTAGAAGGATGTGGTTTGGATCACTTAAGAGGGAGAAATTAAGTTCAAATTTATCTATAAATTTTTGGTGGGAAGCAGGTGAGTCTGGGCTTAATCCAAATACTACTGCATTTGATGCTGAAATTCGTGGGTGGCTATCTCTAAAAGAGCATGCCTCTTTGGTGCACCCTGGGGTATTATCTTTGGGATACGCATAAAGGACAATATAGGAATTCTTAAAGGATGATACATCTACTTTTTCACCCTTTTCATTTTCTAATATAATTTGTGGTAATTTTGAACCTAGTTCTAACATATTCTCTATCTCCTTATTATTCGTCGTTGAATAATGCTTTTAAGCGTTTAATAGTTTCTTCTTTATTTGTTGAAGATTTTCCGTTTTGTGCCCCATGTTGGTTTATCATAAAACTTGGGCAGAAGTTTGCCCTTTTTTTATCGAGGATATGCTCTTCAACAGCCTCTCTACACTCATGATAGGCACTTTCATCATAGAACCTACAATTTACACAAGCTTTAAGATGTTTTCCACAATGAGAGCACACTGTCTCATATCCTATGGTCATATGAGGGGAAATTTCACCTTTACAAAAATAACAACTACTCATACTCATGATTCTAACAATGAGTGATGTAAACGGCAAGCAGTCTTTTGAAATATTTATCACCGAATGTGTGTGTAAAGGTGAGTTGTTCTATTCATTTACTATTTCAATTAAGAATAATGTATTACCTGTCTCACAAAGATGTATTTTATTTGACCGCTGTAAATAGGCTATAGTAGTATGATGTATGTGGCTAGTGTGTACTCACTAAGGAGAGTTGTATGAGTGAAGCGAAGAATTCTCGAAAAGTTACTTTTAAACATCTCCTGGCATATGGAAGTGGGGATATATATGGTGGTGGGGCATTTTTCATTGTTGGAATGTTCTTTCTATTTTATCTTACAGAGGTTGTAGGCCTCTCTCCATTTTTAGCGGGACTTGTATTTGGGATTGGAAAGGTGTGGGACGCTATTTCAGATCCACTCATGGGATATATTTCTGATAGAACAACATCAAAACATGGTAGAAGGAGAATATATTTCCTTATTGGAATTATCCCAATAACACTTACCTTTATCCTTATGTGGGTTCCTGTCTCCTTTCATTCACAAGTTGCTCTTTTTTTATTCTATAGTGGTGCTTATATGCTATTTGCAACAGTTTTTACTATGGTAATGGTTCCCTACTCTGCTATGGCAGCAGAGCTTTCAGGTGATTATAGGGTGAGAAATAGATTATCGGGTGCACGACTTTTCTTCTCAGGATTCTCTTCTCTTTTAGCAGCAACTATCCCTAAAATAATTATTGATTCATATAGTAATCCCCCTTCAAAGGGGTATTTGATCATGTCAGTGGTATTTGGAATCTTTTTTGCTCTGCCTTGGATTATTGTCTTTTTAGGAACGTGGACAACACCTCATTCAAAAGTTTCTTCTATCCATAAAAATTTCATGAAGGAGTTTTTTACAATATTTCGTAATAGGTCATTTAGAGTACATCTACTAATGTATATATGTGCATATTCTGCGATGGATATGTTAATGGCATTGTTTAACTATTACCTCACCTATTCACTAAAAAGGCCAGGACTCTACTCTATAGCTATGGGAACGCTGATGATTGTTCAGTTATCGATGATACCTGTGTATGTCAGAATTGCTAATGTGAAAGGGAAACGTTTTGCATATCGGATGGGATTAACGATATGGGTAATTGGGATGATGGGAACTCTTTTCCTTAATGCCACAACTCCCATCATTATTGTAGCATGTGTGTGTGCTGTAATAGGATCGGGAACCGCAAGTGCAATTTACATCCCCTATGCAATTTTACCCAATGTAATTGATGTTGATGAACTTATGACTGGGTTAAAACGATCTGGAGTCTACTCAGGAGCGATGACCCTTACAAGAAAGTTAATTCAAGGGGCCCTCGTGATGCCACTTATTGGGCTATTTTTACACATGGTTGGCTTTGTTTCAAACGCTGAACAAAGTATAGCGGTCCTTAATCGCTTTTTTATCTTCTTCATAGGAGGCCCTTCATTATGTATTATAGCAGGAATTATTGCGGCATCTTGGTTTAAACTATCTCCTAAAAATAGTGACATTTTAACAAAGGAGCTAGAGAGATTAAGAGGTGGAGGAAAAAAAGAAGATGTAGAGCTTTCTGTAAAAAAGGTGTGCCAAGATCTTACTGGTATCCCTTATGAAATGAGTTGGGATAATTAAGGAGATAGATGTGAAGAAGATTATTTGTTACGATGTAGGTGTTATGTGAGGAGGTGCTGATATGGCAACATTGTTTACTAAAATTATTAATAAAGAAATTCCATCTTCTATTCTCTATGAAGATGCTCTTTGTATCGCTATTTTAGATATTAATCCTGTAAATAAAGGGCATGCCCTTGTGATTGCTAGGGATGAGTATCCTACAACTGTAGAGTGTCCAGATGATGTGTTAGCTCACCTTATGGTGATTGCAAAGAAGTTAGATATCATCATGAGAGAAAAGCTCAATGCTGAGGCAACAAATATTATTATTAATAATGGTCCTTCTGCAGGTCAAGAAATACCCCATATTCATATCCACATTATTCCTCGATACAAAACAGATAACAAAAGATTAGTTCTTGCTAAAGAGAAATATGATGATGATGAAATTTTAAGAATAGCTAATTTGCTTACTTTATGAAAAAGAGTAGTTTATGATGAATGAAAATTTCTACATACTTTTTCTATTTGTTTTATTCTCCATATCTATTCAATCATAAGCCCTCTTGCCTAGGTGAAGGTTAAAAAATGGCTATTTTACCCTATTTTGTAGCATCAATAAACTCACAATTATTTATTAGGGAAAGGATTGAACAATTATTAATAATGTACTAAAATCCGTCCGGTACGCATAATAAAATGCGTTATCCTCCATTTGTATAGGGAAATATAGTAATTTTTATAACTCCTATCAATAAATGGCACACTAGATACATGACCTGTGACGTTTTTTTGTGAAGGCAAGGATAAGCTCACTGGCAATAAAAGAAGAGGAAATTTGTATGTCTGAACTTAGTAAAATGAGAAACATCGGAATCAGTGCCCACATTGACTCTGGTAAAACTACCCTTTCCGAGCGTATTCTCTTTTATTCAAATAGAATTCATGCGATCCACGAAGTTCGTGGAAAAGATGGCGTTGGTGCAACAATGGATTCTATGGAACTTGAAAGAGAGCGAGGAATCACAATCGCATCTGCTGCTACAAACGTTACATGGAAGGGGCATTCTATCAATGTTATTGATACTCCCGGACACGTTGACTTTACTATCGAGGTTGAAAGGTCCTTAAGGGTTCTTGACGGAGCTGTATTAGTCTTGTGTTCTGTTGCTGGTGTGCAAAGTCAATCAATTACTGTTGACCGACAGATGAAGCGTTATAATGTTCCAAGAATAGCGTTTATAAATAAATGTGACCGTACTGGGGCAAACCCATTTAGAGTAAAGCAACAACTTGTAGATAAGTTGGGATTAAATGCTGTTCTTATGCAAATTCCAATTGGTCTTGAAGATCGCCTAGAAGGTGTTGTAGATCTTGTTACAATGAAAGCTATCTATTTTGAAGGTATCGATGGCGTTGAAATGCGTGAAGCTGAGATTCCAAGTGAACTTCTTGAAACAGCAATTGAAAAAAGAGAAGAGATGCTCGATAGTGTTTCACTCTTTTCAGATGAACTCATGGAAGCAATGCTTGAAGAGAATGTAACTGAAGAGCTTATTTATTCTGCTATTAGAAAAGGGACTATTGCCTTAGAACTGGTACCTGTATTGATGGGTTCAGCATATAAGAATAAAGGTATTCAACCACTTCTTAATGCTGTTATTAGTTATTTGCCAAACCCAACAGAGGTTACTAACACAGCTCTTGATTTAGATAACGATGAAGAAGTTGTTACATTAAAATCAGATGAGTCTCTTCCTCCAGTTATTTTAGGATTTAAACTTGAAGATGGTCAGTATGGCCAGCTTACATATATTAGAGTGTATCAAGGGAAGATTAAGAAAGGGGACGAGTTAATGAATACTCGTAGCCGTAAAAAGTTTAAGGTTGGTCGATTAGTAAGGATGCATGCTGCAAGTATGGAAGATATTACCGAGGTTGGTTGTGGTGATATCGCAGCCCTTTTTGGAATAGAGTGTGCTTCAGGTGATACTTTTTGTCATCCATCTCTAAATTATTCTCTTACTTCTATGTATGTTCCCAAACCAGTTATCTCCCTTTCTATCACACCTGTTGATAAAAAGTCAGCAGATAATATGGCTAAAGCCCTCAATAGATTTGGTAAAGAGGATCCAACTTTCAACACATATGTTGACCCAGAATCTAACCAAACTATTATCCAAGGTATGGGAGAGTTGCACTTAGAAGTCTATGTTGAAAGAATGAGACGAGAATATAAAGCAGACGTTGTTACTGATAAACCAGAAGTTGCATACCGTGAAGCAATTAGCCAAAGAGCTGAATTTAACTATACACACAAAAAGCAAACTGGTGGTTCTGGTCAATATGCACGTATTGCTGGCTATATTGAGCCAATTGAAGAGACAGAAGATTCAAAAGATTATGAGTTTGTTGATCTCATTAAAGGTGGAGTTATTCCAACAGAATATATTCCTTCTTGTGATAAAGGATTCAATCTTGCCCTTAAGAAGGGAACTCAATTAGGATTCCCAATTGTTGGTGTACGAGCTGTTGTTAATGATGGAGCGTATCACCCAGTTGACTCATCAGACCAAGCATTCCAAACAGCTGCTCTTAGTGCATTTAGGGATGTATATGATAAAGCAAAACCAATCATTCTTGAACCTGTTATGAAAGTGAGTGTTGAAGGTCCAACAGAATTCCAAGGTAACATCTTTGGTAGTATTAACCAAAGACGGGGAATTATTATAAGTAGCACTGAAGATGGTGCTAGTTGTACAGTAGACGCTGAAGTGCCTCTTTCAGAAATGTTCGGATACTCAACAGTTCTAAGATCTCTCACTCAAGGAAAAGCTGAATTTACTATGGAACTCTCCAAATATTCAAAGGTTCCAATGAGCGTAAGTGAAGAATTGAAGAAAAATTATGAAGAGAAAAGACGAAAAGAACAAGCTAAATAATAGGTTATTTTAAGTCATAGCCGGTCTTTATGGCCGGTTTTCTTATTCTTATAAACTTGATACAAGATAGTGTTGCTCGATGGGAAACCGTGGTATAATTGAAAAAGACAAAATCTTGGAGGATACAAAAATATGGAAATTCAAGAGTTGAATGAGTTAAGCCCTTTAAGGGCATTTGATAAATCACTAGGTGGTGGTTTAGGTAAAGGGAATTTAGGAGTACTTGTTTCTCGCCATGGAGTAGGGAAAACAGCCTGTTTAGTACACCTTGCAACAGACAAATTGTTCCGTAATGAGCATATTATTCATGTATCATTTTCTGGAAATGTAGAGCATGTGATTAGTTGGTACAAAGAAGTATTTAGACAAATTTCTGAAAACAAAGATCTTGAAGATGCTTCAGAAATCTACAATGAAATTCTTGCCAATCGTGTTGTGATGAATTTTAGTCAAGAGAATGTCTCAGTAGAGAAGGTTCTTTCAAGTTTAGAAACACTTATTCGTCAGGGATCATTTAATGCAGATGCAGTGATGTTTGATGGATACCACCTCACTTTAGCGAGTGAAGATGATGTAAGAAAAATCAAACAGTTTGCATTAGATATGCGTCTTGAAGTTTGGTTCTCTGTATCTCCTGTGAAAATGAATATTAAATATGATGAGTATGGCATTCCTGAGACTATCATGAAGTATGAAGATCTTATTGATGTCCTCATTGGTCTTAGATATAGCGAAGATATGGATAAAGTTATTATGACCTTAGCAAAAGATGGAGAGTCGATGATTCCTAAACCTATGCAAGTGAAACTTGATCCAAAAACAATGCTTCTTGTTGATTAAATTCACATAGAAATAAGCCTGCTGCCTCATGGAGCAGGCATTTTTATACCCAGTAAAGACTCTCTGTATCATCTGTTGATTGCTTCTCTTGTAGCAAAAGGGAGACTTGTGCAATGATTGCATCCCCTGTTCCCACTTCAGCAATAAGCTTTTCTGCAGTTTTTGCTTTAATAGAGATGATAGATGTATCAATGTTCATGATTTTAGCAAGGGATTCTCGCATCCGCTGGATATGGGGCTTAAGAGGAATATCTTGAAGGATAATTGTGCTGTCAATATTCACTATTGTATAATCTTTAATGAGATGTAAGGTTTCTTTGAGTAAAAGAACACTCGATATATCTTTGTATGTCTCATCACTTGGGGGGAAATGGGTTCCAATATCTCCCAAGCATGCAGCTCCTAGCAGGGCATCAATAATTGCATGAATAAGCACATCTCCATCTGAATGGGCAAGGGGACCTTTATTACTTTCAATAGAGATGCCACCTATAACCAAATCTCTCATTTTGACCAAACGATGGATATCCCATCCAGTTCCAATTCTCATATATCCCTCTTATAATTTCTTGATGTCTTCATATGTGGTAATCTTTCTATTTTCACTATCGCCTTTGGAAACTGCAACTTCAAATCCAGCATCAGTAAATATTTCACTATCATCAACATATAATTTGTTACTATTTATTACCATCTGATGAGCATGAAGTATTTCAGGGAACTTAAAAATTTGCGGTGTTTGTATCTGTACAAGATTATTTCTTTCCACATGTCTATCTATTATTCCTTCACTATTTATATGTTTAAGGGCATCATAGATGGCAATTCCAGGAACTGCTGCACCAAAAATAGATGCAGTTGCTAATGTTTCAATAATAAGAGGTTCACGTACAAAAGGGCGAGCTCCATCATGAATGGCAACAAAAGAGACATCTAGTGCAATCTCTTCAATGTAGGTAAGTGCGTTATAGACAGACTTTTGCCTTGTTTCACCTCCAACTACTAAGTGAATTGGAATTTCTATTGCAAACATAAGATTATCAAGTGCACTTTCACACTCATCCTTAAACCCTTGGGGGTATGTGACAACTATTGCCTTAAGAGATGGAATTGAAATGAATGGGAGAACAGCATGATACAATACAGTTCTATCATCTAAAAAGATATACTCTTTTTTACTATTAGAACCTTCTTGGGATGAATTAAAACGTTCACTAAGACCTGCTGCAGTGACAACTACAGCATGATGAGGAAAGGCCACTATACATCCTTTTTAGTTTGTCCACCAGATTCAAGCTTGCCAAAAATAAGTGCTTCAAGCTCTTCACGAGGACGGTCTAAAGCAAGAGATGTTTCATCAATGAGGATGCGCAAGGCACTATCATATAGTTTTCTTTCTTGCACAGGAAGTTCTTTTATTTTAGATCTATGGTATAAAATTTGGACAACCCGTGCGATTGATGCAATGGAGCCTTCAGTGAGCAAATCAACATTCATTTGATAGCGAGCTTTCCAATCTACAGGAACTTGTTCAAGTTTGTGTGTTATAGATGAAAGGGCATCCATAGCTTCAGAAGGGGGGACAATTGGTCTAATTCCAAGCTCAACTGTTTTGCTGATTGGAACCATTACTGTCATGTCAGAAATATCGAGATAGATTTCGTAGTACATACTTGTGTTACCACGAAGTGTCTTTTCTTCTATTTTTTTTACTACACCAACACCTTGAAGTGGGTAGACTACATAATCACCGAGGTCAAATGGATAGGGCTTTTCAGAGGATATCATAAGGGCTATTATAGCCTAAAATTAGGGAAACAACAAGTATGGTATATATTCTACATTTGAGCTATATTATCGGCAATGAAAAAGAAAATACGGTTTAGTGGAGTATTACTCCATCCAACGAGTTTGCACGGTAAATACGGAATAGGGGACCTTGGGCAAGAAGCGAGAGAATTCATTACAATGCTTAGTGAATGTGGAGTTGGAATGTGGCAAATCCTCCCCCTTTCTCCTGTAGGATTTGGTAACTCTCCTTATGCAGCTCAATCAGCATTTGCAGGTAATGAACTCCTTATTAGTCTCGATGAACTCATTGATGATAAACTGCTTAGGCAGCAAGATATAGAGCCAATACCAGAGTTTGATCTTGCACTTGTTGAGTTTGAAAAAGTGGCTCAATATAAAATGCCCCTTTTACGACTTGCAGTACAAAGATTTATATTATCTCAAAAACATATCCACTTTAAAGAGTATCAAGATTTTCTTGCAGCTCATGAGTATTGGATTGATGATTATGCACTTTATAAAGCTCTTTGTGACCACTACAATGATACAAGGTGGTTTAGTGAGTGGGAGGAAGGTCTATCCAAAAGAGATGAAAAGAGCATAAAGAAGTGGAAAGAAGTATTAGCAAAAGAGATCCTCGAATATAAGATACTACAGTTTTTCTTCTTTCAGCAGTGGCAAGCACTTCACTCTTTTGCCACAAAAAAAATGGTTGCTATTGTTGGTGATATTCCCATATTTGTTGCTCATGATAGTGCCGACGCGTGGTCACATAGATCGTACTTGAAGATGAATGAAGATGGTACACTTAAAAAGATTGCTGGAGTTCCACCAGATGCATTTAGTCCAACAGGGCAACTTTGGGGTAACCCTGTTTATAACTGGGATGCTTTAAAAAAAGATGCCTATTCGTGGTGGATAAAAAGAGTATCTCATCAATTGCTACTTACAGATATGATTCGAATTGACCACTTTCGAGGGTTTGAAGCTGCTTGGGAAGTCCCATGTGGAGATACAACTGCAGAACATGGTAAGTGGGTTAGTGCTCCTGGGGTAGATTTTTTTAAAGTCCTTAAAAAGGAAATAGGATATTTACCCTTTATTGCTGAAGATCTTGGAGTAATTACCCCAGAAGTTGATGCATTAAGAGAATCTAATAACTTTCCTGGAATGAAAATTCTTCAATTTGCATTCAATGTCTCCCATAGCGGCGAATTAGATGCTCACCATCCATACCTTCCCCACAATTGGGATCCTCTGTGTGTTGCCTATACGGGAACTCACGATAACAACACAACTCTTGGGTGGTATTACTCTCTCACAGAGAGAGAAAGAGATGCCGTAAGACGTTATCTCAGTTGTAGTGATGAATCTTTACTCTGGTATTTTGTTAGAGCTGTTATGGCTAGTAGCGCAATGTATGCAATTATTCCATTTCAAGATGTGTTAGGCCTTGATGAAAGTGCCAGGATGAATTATCCAGGAACGTGTGGAGGAACTAATTGGGCTTTCAAGATAGACCCCAATTCCTTGCAACAATCAATTAAAGATACCTTAAAGGCTATGGTTGCCCCGTTTGGACGGGATGCAACCCTAGAAGACCTCTATAAAGCTGTTACGGGTGAATAAGTTCTAAAGAGCGTAAGGGGTGGATATTGATAGCATTATCATACCATCCCTTAACACGTGTGCTATCGACAATGTGGAGTGAAAACCCTGAATGTATTGGAAAAAGTATTGCATCCTCTAATAAAGTCTCTTGCGCTTCAAGTATAGCCATCTCTCTTTGCTCTTCATTAATACTATTTACAGCTTTCTCTAAAAGATTATCATATGTAGCATTTGAGTAGTTTGCTAGATTATAGGAACTTGAACTACTAAAGAGGGGTAAAAAAGCAAACGGGTCATGAAAGTCTGCAACCCATGTAACATAAGAAACATCATACGGATTCTCTCTTGGATAGCGTGTATAGAGAGAAAGGGGGACCGTATCAACAATGACTGGAATATGTAAATTATCTGACCAACTAAGGGCAAGTTTCATTGCAGTTTCTCGAATTGGTGCTCCTCTATGGATTGCCATCCTAAGGGGAGGTAAGTGACTGAAAGAGGTAAATCCTGCCTCTTTTAAGAGAGAGTTTGCCTCTTCTACACGTGATAAAGTTACTTCTCTTGATTCTTCTATGTTTGATGAAGATGCTGGAATGAGGGTTCTTGAAGGAAACGGTTGGCCACTATTTGCCCTTATTTCATCCCACGGGATGATAAGAGAGATTGCTTTTCGCACTTTTGGGTCACTATAGGGTCCTTCTTTTGCACTAAAATAGAAAAATCCAGTTGCATATATATTACTTAGATGAAGGTCTTCTCTTGTTCTAAGTAGTTGAGGGGGGACGTATGAAAGGAGCCAATGAGCTTCTTTGTTGAGGTATGATTCTATGGCTCCAATCTCATCTTTAATTAATATTTTAACATAGTCGTTCTTTACTTCATCAGCTTCTCTATAGATAGTGTTTTTTGCAAGCACGATGAGATTAGTATCAATTTCTTTTAGAGTATATGCTCCTGAAGCTATGATAGGACGATTTTTGTGTTTGTAGGTGTCTGGATGGATAGCTGCAAATGTGACATTTGCGAGTAGCGAAGGAAGATAAGGGACTTTATTATCTAGGTGAATCTCTAAAGTATATCGATCTTTCTCATATATTCCTACATTACTTCTCTTTCCGTTTCCTAGGCGATACTCTTTTGCACCTTTAATAACGTCAAAGAGGCTCACCAAATAACTTTTTTGAGCCCTTGGAGATGCTTTTTCTAGTAAGTAAAGCCATGAATCTACAAATGTTTTAGCAGTAATGGCATCTCCTTGAGAGAAAGAAGCGCTTTTATCTAAATAGAAAGTCCATATAAGGCCATCATCACTCACCTCGATGCTCTTTGCAATTGCTGGTATCGGGTCGCCACTTTTGTGTTCAACTCTATACAATCCCTCAAATAGTCCTTCAAGTATAATTAAAGATAACTCATCACTAGCAACAAAAGGATCTAATAAGGGTTCATCTTCCCCTTTAGGATATACAATGGTGAACGTTTTATTCGTATCTAATAAAATATCTTCTTGTTCAATTGCCCCTTTACTATATAAAAGGGGACTTATAAAAAGAGAGATTATAACAAGAGTGATAGATATTGTATATTTGATACTATCTTTTCTCACACGCACTCCTTGTGTAGTAAGGTTGCAACATCCTTTGCCATATTTCTAAGATCTAATGGAAGCTTTTTATCACCCATTGATATAATCTTTTCATATATATCAACTTTGGTGTAGGGGGTGGATGGGAGTATTTCTTGAAGGAACTCAATAAATTCAACACTGAGGGCATCACTTGAAAGGGCTACTTCTTTAATAATTCCTTTTTGAACGACAAAGTCAAACGTTATTCTTCCCCATTCAAAGCGTTGTGTTATGGGGTGGGTAAAGTGGGGGCTTGAGCCATACAACCACTGCCAACTACTATATTTTTCATATGTTTCATTCAGGGATTGCTCTTTAGATAGATCTTCTAAATGGAGCTCTTCAACTTCTACTTTATTTTGGTATGTATTAAAAAATTCTTCTATGATAGCTTCAACTAATTTTTCATGGGTAATAGATGGTTCGATATCGCTTAAGTTCGTTACTCGAGATGCTACAGAGCGAATTCCTTTAGAGACTAATTTCTCTTTATCTGGGGTGAGGTAGAGAGGTAGTGCGCCAATATTTGCATTGATGAGCATTGTTCCATGGTGGAATGCTTTTTTGCTGTTAGTCTTAAATGCACTTCCAGAGAACTTTTTGCCATCCACTAATAAGTCATTTCTCCCACTTGTAACTCCATCTATTTTAAAGTGCTTTATGGCACGAAGAATAATAGAGAAGTTTTTTTGAATATCATATGAATCAATTGGACTCATGAATGTAAAGTTCGTATTTCCTAGATCATGGTATACAGCTCCTCCTCCACTTTGGCGACGAGCTAAGGTGATACCATCTTTCTCCATGGCACTTAAATCACATTCTATCCAAGGATTTTGGAAACGTCCTATCACAATGCAAGGAGAGTTTCTCCATAAGAAAAGAATGTGTTCATCACTTGGAAAGTTTTTGAATAGCCAATCTTCTGTAGCCAAATTAAACCAAGGATTGTTGTGTTCTGCTACAAATACTCGTAATTTATTCATCTAGCCCCCTATCTTTTTATGTGTAGGATGTATTTTATATTGTTTACTAACCTAAGGCAACAACATATACTCTTATGTTATGAATATAGTACTTTTTGAAGAGGGTGAGTGTAGTGGGTGCTTACATTATGATGATTTTCGAGCAAAGCATATCATTAATGTCTTAAAACTCAAAGAAGGTGATACTTTTATCGCAGGTATCATCAATAAAGAGCGTGGTATTGCATCCATCACTCATATTGATAATACACAAATCATGTATACGTATCAAAAAATAGATGATGGCAATCGACTTTTTCCAATCACTGTACTTGTTGGGCAAGTAAGGCCCATTAGTATGAAAAGGATATTACGAGAAGCGGTGATGTTAGGAGTGAAGAAAATCATCATTAGTGGCGCTGAACTTACTGAAAAATCATATGAAAAGGCAAAAATATGGAGTGAAGCAGAATATAAAAACTATCTACTTGATGGCGCTATGCAATCAGGAAGCCCCCATATTAGTGAGGTTGAGCTTATTTCAAGCGTTCAAAAGGTGCCTCTATCATATGATAATCTTATCTTATTTGATAATGTTCTCACCTCAACTCCACTCAGCGGACATACACTGCATGGATCAACATTACTAGCAATTGGACCAGAGAGGGGCTTTAGTGATAAAGAGAGAGATTTCTTTTTGAGCAATCACTTCTCTGTCCACTCCCTTGGAAAGAGAATTTTACGAACAGAAACTGCAGTAGCTGTTGCCACTTCTATTACCCTATCTTGCATGAATTATCTGTAATGAGTAGTATGTTTGGCAATAGGAGATGAAAGAGTATGGCTCATTGCATAGTAGAAGAAGCAGAAAAAATCTTAGATAAAGAGTTTAAAGTACTTGATAAAGGATTTGTACGACTTGTTGATTATTTAGGGAGTGATGAGCGTATTGTTCAATCAGCTAGAGTTAGTTATGGAGAAGGAACGAAGACATACCGTGAAGATAAGGGATTAATCAATTACCTTTTAAGAAATGGTCACACATCCCCTTTTGAACAAGTAAACTTTACTTTCCACATCAAAATGCCAATATTTGTTGCTCGGCAGTGGATTCGTCATAGAACAGCACGAGTGAATGAGATTAGCGGTCGTTACAGCATTATGAGTGATGAAGCATACATTCCTCTCAATGCGCATCTTAACTTTCAAAGCCAAGATAACAAACAGGGCAGAAGCAAAGATAGTATGAATGAAGAGGAAGCAACTCGAATACGTGAAATTATTGAACAAGATCAAAAAAGGGCTTTTGAAACCTACCATGAACTTTTAGATAGCGGGTTGGCGAGAGAAATTGCTCGCATCAATCTCCCTCTAAGTATGTATACACAGTGGTATTGGCAAATGGATCTCCATAATCTTCTCCATTTTCTCTCACTCCGCCTTGATGAGCATGCTCAATGGGAAATTAGGGTATATGCCCAAGAGATTTATAAGATGGTACAAAAAGTTACCCCTATTGCAGCAGCTGCGTTCGAAGAACATACTCTTAAAGGGCAAAAGTTCTCTTCTAAGGAAGTTGAAGCTATTAAAGCTATGTTAGGGGGGAAGGAGTGTCCCCTTAAAGGGAGAGCAAAAGAAATATTTGAAGCTAAGTTAGATTAAGCTATTTTTTTCTTTTTTTTTCTATTGAGTTTTTTCTCTCTTTTTCTCTCTTTTTTCAGCTCTTTTGTGGTAAGAAAGCCCCTTTCTGGGGTGACTCGTTCCATCATAACCTCTGGGTTGTTGAGGATGTTTTGTAGTACTTGGATACTCTTTATGAAGTAAAATCCATCTGCTATTCTCTCATCAAGAGTTACACCAATTTCCATTTTATCTACAAAAGAGCGCTCTCCATCTGCATTGGTAATTCTTTTTCTTTGCATCATCCCCATAGTGACAAATATACTTGTGGTTCCCCACTCATAGAGGTGGTGGTGAGGGCTTCCTAGTAAATTAATTGAACCTAAATTTGCTACAAAAGCTGTTGCATGGAGTCCATCTGCATCTCGTAGAGCTTTAGGGGCAAAGCCAAGAACATCAATTGCTTTCATGATTCTCATGAGTGTACGGAGCACTATTTTGGGAAAGCGAAGGAAAAATCTAATGGCAGCATCTGAGTCATTATTCTGTCCCCCCTTCCTTCCATCTTCGATAGTGTCATTAATGATGGTAGCCATTTCAGGGAACGTCATAGTTGGTTCAAAATAGAGAATGGCAGAGTGTTCGGGTGCTTCATCAGTATAATCTTCTTTGACTACAAAATTTAAACTAAACTCATTTCTTTGCCAACAATCGTAGTTCATGATAAAACGATTGAGCTGAGGTCTTAACACTACTGTCCTTATTAAAGCTGCTAAGAAAAATTCAAAGACACGATATTGGTGATCTTTATTCTCATCTTTATTTAATTCCTTAATGAAACGAACTGTTTGTGTTAAATCAATGCTGAATTGGTGGTACACAAGAGAATCAGTTCTTCTTGGCATTAAATAGGGTAATATACGTTTATATGGAATTAAATTAGTTACATAAGTAGCATCATTTCTTCTTTTCATATAGGCACCACGCCTCCTTATTGTTAAGTTTATTATTACGTTTGTCCACTCAAGTGTCAACTATCATCTTGATATACCCCCATTATAGCACACAGATTATCTATTGTATTTACTGATAAAAGATTAGTGTTTCTAAAGGTGTCGTGATTGAAGACTTTTTCACCAAAAAGGGAGGGAGGAAAGGAGTGGGTAGGTAATATGATAAAATACTATGTTAAAGATGAAGTGTGAGTACAATCTCTATGAGAAACAGAATCAGAGTCTTCTAAAAGTGGAC
>CAYVRR010000012.1:0-33441 GCA_964453215.1 uncultured Spirochaetaceae bacterium
AAAATTCAGTATGTCTCTAGATATTAAAACGAATGAACACAAATAAATGTTATATATATATCATTTTAACTTAATCATAATAAGTTATATCGCTTTTTGAATAGGTAATGTTCGTAAGTGGTTTTAAAGTCAGAAATACACTTTTTTGTGTTAAAATATATATAGCTTTATTTTGTATGATATAGATCTAACACGTTATATGAACATACAAATGTTCTTACTATGCCGATAACAAAGATGATATAAAAAGAGTCCCTTATACAAAAAGTTCCCATATCCCTTTACCTGTTGCTTCTCCTACAATGTGAAGCTCTGCTCTTTTTGAGATTTTTTAGGACTACCACTTGAAAGAGCTTAACCATCCTTAAGTATTTTTGCTGATTTATAGAGAAGCCTTCTAACACTACGAATACTCACATCTATTCCCTCTATTACGTCTCTTTTATACTAATCTTCTCACAAAACATCTTATTCTTAAAGGTTTTCCTCCTCTTGTATAAATATTCTAAAGGTGAGAGAATAGAATCTCTTATTATAGGAGTCTCTTTTACCATTCATGAATAATAAAACACATACTTCATCAATCATTTCACGCCTTCCATTTTACTATGGATGGGTCATCCTTATTGTAGGTTCTCTTGGAGTTCTTGCATCAATTCCAGGTCAAACAATGGGGGTTTCTGTTTTTACAGATCATTACATTGAACACTTAAAGATTTCTAGGGTCTCCCTCTCTAGTGCCTATATGGCAGGTACACTAATAAGTAGTGTCTTGATTCCTTTTGCAGGGACTTTTTATGATAAAAAAGGGGCAAGAATCACTTCTGCAATTGCATCTGTTATGTTGGCTTTCTTTATTGCTTTTCTTGGGTTTAGTAAACCTATTTTAGAGTTTTTAACTTCTTTCTTACCCCTTCCTCCAACATTTGTTGCGATGACTCTCATGATTATTGGGTTTTTTGGTATTCGTTTCTTTGGTCAGGGTGTACTTACTATTGTTTCTAGGGGGATGGTTGCAAGGTGGTTTACAACTCGTCGTGGCTTAGCAGTAGGTCTTATGGGACTAGTTACCTCTTTTGGGTTCTCATATGCCCCTCAACCTCTTCAGTCCCTTATTACCTACTTTAATTACGACAGAGCCCTATTATTCATTGCCCTATTGTTAGTGGGGGTGTTTCTCCCCATTGTTCTTATCTTTTTTAGAAGTGACCCCTCTTCCTGTAATATGGAAATGGAGCAAGGTCTCAAAGTAAAACCCCCTTCAAAGAGGGAATCATCAAGGGATGCAGAAGTTGAAAAAGATGTAAAGGAAGCAAAAAAAGAGGGAATATTTTGGATTATTCTTATCTTATTAGGATATTGGGGAATGTATAATACTGCTTTTACCTTCCACGTAGTTTCAATATTTAATGAAGTTGGAGTTGACCCCCTTGGCGCTGTTAAAATATTCCTTCCCATTTCTATTATCTCTGTAGTATCGCGATTCATTGCAAGTTTCATCTCAGATTCATTTCACATAAAGTATATTTACTATGTGTTTTCAATCTCATTAATTACTTCAGCTCTTGGCCTCTCCCTTCTTTCCTCCACTTTTGGGTATATCCTCCTCGTTATCTCTTTTGGCATTTCTAGTGGCTTATTTGGAATGCTCAATATAATCACGTGGCCTAAACTCTATGGTAAAAAGCATATTGGCTCTCTTAGTGGCTTTGCTATGTCAATTGTTGTTGCAGGAAGTGCAATTGGTCCTTGGCTCTTTAGCATCATATTCAAATATACCTCGTCTTATACAAGCCTAGGAGTTCTTGGTATGGGATTCACTGGAATATTAGCTATTCTCTTTATCATTGTTAGTAGAAAAAAGTTGAGTTAATGAACACTTTTTAGCCCAGCTCCACAAAGGGGAATAAGTGCACTCATTTCACTATACTGTGGATACTCTTTTATCAACTTTTTATACCCCGCATAATTTGCACTACTCGTGTATTCAACAAATACTCCACGACTCGCTAAAAACTCTTGCCCTTGAATTATTTCATCTTCACTCACACTCACTACAATTCCATCAAGATCATATATAAGACGTAGTAGCTCATCTCCACGAGATGGAGAAGCGCTCGCTATTCCTTCAGCTAATGTGCTAGAGGTCTCAATAATTTCTAACTTAGATAATTTTTTCTTATATGCATGATAAATTGGAGCACACAAAGCAGCTTGAACTGCGACAACTTTTGGATAGTGATAAATATAGCCCCACTCTTTTAATTCTTTAAGGGCGATAGAGACTCCCATAAGGAGTGTTCCATTTCCAACTGGTACGATAATAACTTCAGGAAGAGTGTAATTATATTGTTCAAACACTTCGTAGATATATGTTTTTGTCCCTTCATAAAAGACTGGGTTATAGATGTGAGACGCGTAGAAAAGATGTTGTTTTTCAATAAAATCTTTTGCTGCGTATCCAGTATCTTCCCGACTCCCTTCTATCTTATGAACAGTTGCTCCATGAGAAGCTATTTGAGTAATCTTTTTATCACTTGTGTGAGATGGGACAAACACATCACAACTAATTCCCCCACGAGCACAGTAGGCCGCAACAGCGGTTCCCGCATTACCACTACTATCTAAGGCACATGAAGAGATATTAAGTCGTTTCATTAAAGAGACAAGCATCACAGCTCCCCTATCTTTAAAACTTAAAGTGGGCATAAAGTAATCCCCTTTTGCCATGAGGTTGTCTTCTATTGGAATAAGAGGTGTTCCCCCCTCCCCCATAGTAATAGTTGTATTAAAAAAAGGAAGGGAAGAACTATAGCGCTCCATAGACCTTTCTTGAGATGTTCTTAGAGAGTCAAAATCAACTGGGGTTTTATCATACTCAAGATGAAAAAGCCCTCCACAAGAACACTTATAATCTACTGTTTCAATTGGGTAAGTTTTCTTACAACTACTACATATATAATTCATGACCTCTCAATCTCCTCTCTTCATATGGTTGTATATTATACTACAATAGATGTAACTACAAAAAAATAAAAACATCTTTCAAACAACATACAAGTATTTACATATCATATGATAGGGATTAGTCTCCTGTCATAAAGATCAGTTCACTACGAAAATATGTATAAGATGTTTCGATTTATATGTATGGTTTTAAATAAGTTACAGCGGATAATTAATTATTACCCTTCTGAAGTTAAAGAATTTGTTGAAGCAGATATAGATGTCCCTGAACTTGAGTATAATCGTAAAGGAAATATTTAGACCTCCATATTTGATTATGGGTTCATGGTATAATGAAGAATTATCAAAAACATTCACCTTTACTGAAAATGATGTTACCCATAAAAGGGGAGAAACTAAAGAAAACTTTGCTGTTAGATTTGAAGATGAGAAAAGAAATAATTGATAATCTCAACACATGTGCTGTCACTAGGTTTGATTATCCTGCAGTTTTCTATAGATTTGAGTTAGATTTAAAAAGTAATGAATTAAATTGTCAGTTTATAGCTTCTAGTGGTGCGGCTACTTCCAACCTAGATTTTATTAAAAGATATTAGAAATCTATAGCAGTATATATACTTTTTTTCAAAAGAAAGATTATGCATTCTCATTTTCTTATGAGAGGGGTGGGCTTCATTAATTGCATATCTTGTTCGTATCTCTTATGATGAAAGAACATATAGGAGTATTTATGGAATATCAACATACATATACAAAAATAGTGGCAACTATTGGACCTTCAAGCAATTCATATGAGATGATTAAGAATATGATTATTTCTGGCGTAAGGGTAATTAGGCTCAACTTTAGCCATGGCACTCATGATGATAAACAGCTAGCACACGATGCGGCACGAAAAGCTTCAAAAGAACTAGATACCCCCATAGCTATCTTCCAAGACCTTCAAGGCCCTAAAATTCGACTTGGTCAATTAGAGAAAGAATCTTTTCCAATTCTTACAGGAGAGAGTATCACTTTAACAACTAATCCTGTTATTGGAACAAAAGACCTCATCAGTATTGATTACCCCTATTTGCATGAAGAAATTACGATTGGGAACAGAATCTTAATAGATGATGGCCTTCTATGCCTCACAGTAACTGCAATTGAAGGCAAAAACATTGTCTGTAAAATAGTAGAAGGGGGCATAGTAAAACCTCGTAAAGGAGTTAACCTTCCTGGAGTTCCCCTCAAGCACCTCTCCTCTTTCACAAAGAAAGATGAAAAAGATTTAGAGTTTGCTTTTAATAACAACCTCGATTATGTTGCCCTCTCTTTTGTACGAAGTGAAAAAGATGTAATTGCCCTTAGAGAATTTATGATGAGCACCTTCGATAGAGAAATACCAATTATAAGCAAAATTGAGAAACCAGAAGCAGTAGATAATATACATGCCATCATTGCCCACTCAGATGCAATAATGGTAGCTCGAGGAGATCTTGGTGTTGAGATGTTTGCTCAAGAAGTTCCAATCGCTCAAAAGGCAATAATTAGAGCATCCCACGTTGCAGGATTACCTGTAATTACTGCAACACAAATGCTTGAATCAATGATGGTAAATCCTCGCCCTACTCGCGCAGAGACCAATGATGTAGCTAATGCTGTTTTAGATGGAACAAGCGCCGTGATGCTAAGTGGAGAGACCGCTGCGGGTCTTTTTCCATTGAAAGCTGTACAAACAATGAATAGTATCACAACATATATACAAAGTTCACAAGAATTCAAACACAGTGTGTTAGATCAGGGATTAAATAGGGACTATGTCGACTTACGGAATAAAAGAACTATTACAGAAGCCGTAGGACTTGCTTCTCGAGAGCTTGCCCTTGCAGTGAATGCTTCATTTATTGTGTGTTTCACATTTTCTGGTTCAACTGCACGAAGAATTGCTAAATATCGACCAGCAATTCCTATCATTGCATGCTCCCCTGTTATCCAAACAGTGCAACAACTTGCCCTCTCTTGGGGAGTAACCCCAATTCTCATTGATAACCTTCAATCTGTTGATGAGTTATTAGCCTATGCACCCGAGTATTTAAAGAAGGAAAAATTAGTAAAAGAGGGAGATATCATCGTGATAACAGCAGGAGTTCCTGTAGGATCTCGTGGTTCCACTAATATGATTAAAGTTGTAGTAATTGATTAGTTCCCTTTTCGTTGAACAATATAGACCCCCATCAAAATAATGAAAGATCCTAAAAGAGCAATAGGATGGGGGAAATCTTTAAAGAATATCATACTAAGGATTATTACAAAGACGGGGGGAACATTGGCATACACTGAAGTCTTAGCACTCCCTAAATACCCTACAGCTTTATTCCAAAGAACATTTGCACCAAGAAGGGCAATAAGACCTGAATATGCTGCAAGGAGAACTATTTGATATCTAAAAGGGGTGTGAAATATTTCAACAACTCGCTTACTATGAACACCACAAAAAACTAACACACTCACCCCCATTACAAACCCTGTAAGTTGAAGTGGGGGATATCTTTTAAGAAAACCCTTTATTAGGGTAGTATTAAGGGCAAAGCCAAGCTCTGCAACCACCACCAACACTATTCCAGTTATGCTTGTTTCATACTGCCCATTACCTTTTGTACTAAAAAAAGCTATTAATGTAAGACCTGCAACGGTACAAAGAATACCAAGAATTATAGATAAAGTTATCTTCTCTAATCGAAACACTGTAGAAAGAATAACAACATGAATTGGCATTGTTGCCATTAAAATGCCCCCAATGGCAGGAGAGGTGAGATCAATTCCAATGGGAAAGAGAAGTTGAAATACTCCAAATCCTCCTATGCCTAAAAGGGTAAGCAGCATCATATCTTTTTTTGTGTAGGAAACATGAGATGGCAAAAAAAAAGCAATATACATCATAAAAGGAAATGCGATGAGCAATCTCAATAAATTAAACATACTCGCACTTACTGTAGCAAAAGCAACTTTAAAGACAATATTATTGAATGACCATAAAAGAGTCACAATAAGTAAGATAAGATGTGTAAATAAAGTTTGTAGTGATTTTGTATTTGACAATGAAGCTACCCCTAACAAAGGAGTAGCATATTAATCAATTCTCCACAATTACCCAATGATTATTAATGAGATCATCTACACTCTTAAAGGTAAGAAAAAAGAGTTCTTCTTCACTCTCTTCTACAATGAAAGATTTCTCCTCTTCAAGATACCAAAGAAGTCCCTTCTTAGTATGAGGGACTATACATTGAACAGGAACAACTTCTAAATACGATAATTTTACAATTCCACTAGGATCTAATAGTGTATCAACCGTTAAATTCTTCAATTGCTCAATTAATTTTTCATCCATATCTCTCTCCTTCATCTTTTGCTTCAGTATAGCAAGGAGGGAGGGACGTATAGTGTCCCCTTAGAAAATAAAAGAGACTAAATAGACATACAGTTGTTTAGTATACAAAGATTTATTAAATTTTCTCTAATCGCTCAGAAATATTCATTAAGTGGTCCCCAATTTGTTCAACGTGGCGAACAACATCGATGTAGAGGAGTTCACTTTTTACATCAGAACCACTTTGTAATCTTTTGGATGCTGATTGTTTTAATATATTTCTCATTTTATTAATTTCATTCTCTAACTTTACAGCTATAGCCATATCTTCATTATCGATATACTCATTTAAGTGACTTTTAATAAAACTAATAAAGCGAGTAACAAGGGCAACGTAGGGGGTAATTTTCTCCATTGCATTTTCATCAAACATAATATGCTGCTTATAACGACGTTCACACAATATGATAAGATTAAAACAACTATCCCCTATGCTCTCTAGTTCATTAGTAATTCTCATCATGCTATAGACATTATTAGCACTTACCCTATTCATATTATCCATAGAGCAACTTGATAAGAATTTAGTAATTTCTTCTTGCATCTTATCAGTGAGGTCTTCCATCTTCTTATACTCTTCAACTTCAGCACCCATTTTCTTTTCTGGGTTGCTAAAAATATCCCAAAATCCACTAAACATATCACTTACAATATCTGCCATTTTCAAAAGCTCTCGTTTTACTGTAATAAGGTAGAGTTCAGGGGTATCTTGTAATGAAGCCCTAATATATTTAAGGGAGTAGGACTCTGGAGAGTTTTTATCATCTGGAACTAATTTTTTAACTAAATATGATATTTGAGGAACAAAGAAGAAACTAATAAATGTATTAGTAAGATTGAAAAGGGTGTGGAACATAGCTAAGTGAGCTGGAAGTAAGAGGGCACTCGTTGAAGTATAGACGTCCCCTGGAACTAACATATTCACAAGACGCAAGAATGGGGCAAATACAATACTCATCCACACTACCCCAAATATATTAAAGAGGGTGTGTGCTCTACTTGCACGCCGAGCATTTACACTTGTTCCAAAAGAGGCAACATAGGCTGTGATAGTAGTACCAATATTCTCTCCAAGAACGATAGCTGCGGCTGTTGGAAAGTCAATCCATCCAGCATATGCCATCGTGAGGGTAATTGCCATTGCAGCAGAAGAAGACTGTACGATGATTGTGAGAATAGCTCCAATGATGACAAAAAAGAAGTATGACAAGATGCCATGTTCCGTAAAGATTGTTACTGCTTGGAGAATTTCTGGATGATTTGAGATATCAGGGACTGAGTTCTTTAAGAAATCGAGTCCCATAAATAAGAGTCCAAAGCCAATGAGCGTTTCACCTAAATCCTTTTTATTAAACTTTTTTACAAGCATTAAGACAAAACCAATTCCAATAACAGGAAGAGCAAGAGCTCCCATCTTTACTTTGAATCCTAATATAGCAACTATCCAACCAGTAATAGTCGTACCAATATTAGCACCCATAATAACCCCAATCGATTGGGTAAGAGATAATAGACCTGCATTAACAAAAGAGACCACCATTACAGTGGTCGCTGAACTTGATTGTATAATTGCAGTAATAGCAATACCTGTAAAGATTGCCATAATCCTGTTTCCAGTCATAAAATTGAGTATTGCTTGTAGTTTATCACCTGCAACTTTTTGGACGCCATCACTCATTGTGCGCATACCAAAAAGGAACAGCCCAAGACTCCCTATGATCATTAGAATGGAATATAACATGTGAACTCCCTAGATTATCGATAGTACTATAATAAAAATGTATCAGAGTGTCTCTAGAATGAAAAGGAGTAAACCAATTTTTTAGCCATTATTGCCAATAAACAAGGAGTATTGAAGCTATGTATAGAGATAATTTGATTATGAGATGAGATAAGGTTTTGCTTTGTTATAGACATGGCGTGGTAAATTAAGCTGGGAAATATCACCTATAGAAGAACTCTTTCTCATCTTTATGATACGATTTGCCATTACAGGGCCTATTCCTGGAACACGTAAGAGCTCACTCTTATCACCATGTTTTAGTGAAATGGGAAAGTACTCTGGGTGGTTAATTGCCCACATCTCTTTGGGATCTTTAGAAGTATCCAAATTTCCCTTTTCATCAAATATTAAATCTTCGTAGGTAAAATTGTAATCTCTAAATAGATAATCTGCCTGATAAAGACGGTGCTCCCTCATAAGAATAGAATTATCTACCTCACTTGAAGTAAGCACAAAAGGCTTTTCTTTCTCTTCTAATGCCCTCTTCTCTCCAGGGATAGATTCATCTCCTAGCCCTCCTTGATACGCACTAAAATAGAGCCTGTCAAACTTAAGGGAATCATACATCTTATACCCATAGGAGAGAATTTCTTTATCACTCTCATCACTCGCTCCAACAATAAACTGACTTGTTGTATGTAGTCGATGAAATGGGGCATCCTTTTGGGTGAGATGGGAAATATATTTTAAAGGCTCAATAATATCATAAAGGTAATTCTTTTTAGAGCTTAGTTTACTAAAGTGATTCACACCAGGGGCTTCAATGTTCAATGAGACAGCAGAAGAGAGTTTCATCGCTTGATAGATAGCTTCACGACTCGCTCCTGGGATTATTTTTGTGTGGATGTACCCTTTGTAGTGATATTTGTAACGTAAGAGTTGTGCAGTTGCAATAAGGCGATCCATGGTGAAATCACTAGAGCCTATAATTCCACTACTTAAGAAAATTCCTATAAGGGGGGTGTGAGAGAGAAGATCCATAAAAAACCGAGCAATTTCATCAGGAGTTAAACTTGTCCTTTTTGTATCACTCTCTTCTCGTAGGGGGCAATAGCGACAATCACTTGTGCACACATTAGAGATAAGGGTCTTTAGCATAATACCAGAGCCCCCATTTGCTACCGTTACCGGGTAGAGCCAGGAGCCCTCTTTACTACGAGTTCTATGTTCATTAGGATTTTTTGTACCACATGCACAAGAGAGATCATACTGAGCATCACGAGAGAGTATATCAATCTTATCTACTACATCCATGAAATAAACATAACATATGTATAGTACTATTTCAATTATTTATCTAATTTTTCTTGGATCGATATCCTTCTCATAATTCACACTCTCATAGCCAAACCCATGAATATGCTTATACTCACTCACATATCCTTCAAAGTCACCCTCTTTCACTAATTCACCTTCAACTTGTAATTGCCATCTCCTGTCAACTTCACTTTGCACATCGGCCCTCATTTCCCAATCATCAAGGCGAATTCGGTTATCTTCATCAACAGGGATTTCATTACCACTATATAACCTTTCAGTAAATAATCGGTATATTTGTCCAATGCACTCCTCATGAATCCCCTTCTCTTTCATCACTTTATATAAAAGGGAGATATAGAGGGGAACAACAGGGATAACGCTACTTGCTCTGGTAACAAGAGCTTTGTTTACTGAAACAAAAGCCTTCCCACCAATAGAGGAGAGGGTAGCAGATAACACATGGGCTGTTTTTTCTAAGTGCTCTTTTGCTTTCCCAATAGTCCCTTCCCTATACATAGGATATGTTACTTCTGGTCCTATATATGAGTAGGCAACACTTATGCAATTATTGGCAACAACTCCCCGTTTCATGAGATACTCAATCCAAAGGGCCCAATCTTCCCCCCCCATCACTTTAACAGTCTCAGCTATTTGTTCTTCTGTTGCACTTTCTAATGTCTCACTCTCTACAATACCTGTGGTAGCATTGAGTGAAAGGGATGTGTAATCTTCTCCAATTGGTTTAATCACAGAGCGGTACATCTGTCCACTATCTGGGTCTAATCTCATAGGGGAAGCCAAGGAGTAGACAATGAGGTCTACTTGGCCAAGATCTTGGGCAATAATGTCAGCAACATCTTTTTTTGTCTCATGAGAGAAGGCATCACCAAAGATACTCTTTGCATAGATATTTCTCTTTTTAGCCTCTTTTTCATAGCTCTTGGTCATATAATAGCCTGGAGTTGCTGTCTTTTTCTCAGTAGGTTCTCTCTCAAAACTGACATTAATCGTACTAGAACCTGCTAATATTGAAGGGACTATTCGAGAAGCAAGTCCAAATCCAGTTGAACCCCCAATTACTAATACCCTCTTTGGAAAGTGGGTAGAATCTACCTCATCCTTTCTCTTTTTTAGATATTCAATGTGTGAATCTACATATTTCTTACATCCAACAGGATGTGCTGTGAGTGAAACATTTCGCATCACTTTATGGCTAATAATCATAATTCTTATCTATTCCTTATCTTTTCCCTACGATACACATCCAACTCGCTTCAGCTGCAATAGTGTCGTTTATTGTAATAGTTCCTTTTTGACGAATCATAATAGGTGATATTCTCAGGTGTTCAACACTAATAATTGCAGTATCCCCTGGTCTTACTTGATTTCTAAACTTTGCTTTTTCAATACTCGCTAATACAAAAAAAGCCCCCTTTTCCAACACTCCAGTTTGCCTCAATCCAGCTCCACCAGTTTGTGCTAATGTTTCAATTAAAATAACTCCAGGAACTACAGGATAATCGGGGAAGTGTCCTTGAAAAAAAGGCTCATCTGGTCCAAAGTACCGTTTTCCAACACAATGTGTATCGGATGCTTCTATAAGTTCATCTAAATACAAAAATGGATACCTGTGTGTTAACAATTCTTCAGCAGATTCTAACTTGCTCATGAAATTTTCCTCACTTTTACTCATGATATGGACCGATAACAATGGCACCATTGTGCCCTCCGAACCCAAGGGATTCACTTAATGCGTATCGTATAGGACCATATTGTCCTTTGTTTGGAACATAATCAAGGTCACATTCGGGATCTTGTTCCTCTAAATTGAGTGTACAAGGAAAAAATTGATCTTTTAATGCCAATAAACAGACTATTGCTTCCACAGCACCAGCTGCTGCCACAAGGTGGCCTGTCATCGATTTCGTTGAAGAAACTTTTAACTTATAGGCATGTTCTTTAAATGCATGTTTAATTGCCTTTGTTTCCATCACATCATTTGCTTCAGTGCTCGTGCCATGAGCGTTGATATAATCTATTTCATCATATGCTATTCCAGCTTCTTCAACTGCCTTCATCATTGCTTTTGCAGCTCCTAATCCTTCAGGATTTGGGGCAGTAAGGTGAAAAGCATCATTGGTCATTCCATACCCTAAGATTTCACCTAAAATAGTGGCGCCCCTTTTTTTAGCAGATTCAAGTTCTTCTAATATGAGCATCCCTGCTCCCTCAGATAAGATAAACCCATCTCTGTTTTTATCAAAAGGGCGACATGCTTTTTCTGGAGTCTCATTATAGGCAGTAGAAAGGGCATGAATGCGGCAAAACCCTGCAACAGCGAGCTTAGTAATAGCGCCCTCTGTTCCACCAGTGATTGCAGTATCTACAATTCCATGTTTAATAGCTTGAAAAGCTGCCCCTATTGCATCTGTTCCAGAAGCACAGGCTGTAACTGTCGTGTGACACGGTCCTGTTATCCCATATTTAATGGCAATATTTCCAGCAGCTTCATTTGCAATGAGCTTAGGAATAGTGAGGGGAGCGACTGCACGGGGACCTTTAAGAAAGAGTTTTTCTAAATTATCTTCTACAACTTCAAACCCTCCAATTCCATTACCCATATAGACACCAGTACGATCTGGATTGTATCCCCCTTCTCCATCTTTCCCAAGACGAGCCATCTCCATAGCCTCAGCTGTGCTGTAAAGGGCGTAGATAGTGAAATCAGCTGCTGATCTTACTTCTTTTTTATCAAGAACTTCTGTTGGATTAAAATCTCTGATTTCACCAGCTATTTTAGCAGGGTAATCAGTTACATCAAACTTGGTGAGGGGCCCTATACCACTCACTCCCCCCTTGATGTTATTCCAAAACTCATCAATTTTTTTTCCTAATGGGTTCACTGTTCCCATTCCTGTAACAACAACTCTTCTTTTTTCCATTATATCCACCTCTACATTACCATTCCACCATCTACACATAACACTTGTCCTGTTATGTAAGAGGCGTCGTTTGATGCCAAAAAGGCAACGACTGTAGCTATTTCATCAACATTCCCAATTCTTTTTAAAGGAATATTCTCTACTATTGATTCCTTCAATTGGGAGGGAATAGCATCACTCATATCAGTTTCTATAAAACCTGGAGCGACAACATTAACCCTCACATTTCTACTTGAAAGCTCTTTTGCTAAACTTTTAGAAAATCCAATGAGACCAGCTTTACTTGCTGAGTAATTTGTTTGCCCCCCATTACCAGTGATGCCAACAACAGATGAGATATTAATTATTGTTCCACTACGTTGTTTTGCCATCACCCTACTCACCCCTTTACATACAAGAAAGGGAGCTTTTAAGTTGACATCAATTACATCGTCCCACGCTTCGGTGGTGAGCCTCATTATGAGGTTATCTTTTGTAATTCCTGCATTATTAACAACAACATCTACACGAGGGGTGAGGGAGAAAAATTCTTTCATCCCTTTATCAATAGATTCAGTACTCATCATATCAACTTCTATATGATGGGCTTTTGGAATATCTACCCCTTTAGTTCTAGAAAAATAGTATACGTTGTATCCTTTGCTTAAAAGATTACTTACAATCGCTCTACCAATTCCCCTTGACCCTCCAGTTACTAAAGCAACTTTGTTCTCATTCGTTGTATCTGCCATTATGTTCCTTCCTTTTCTAATTTTTCTATATCTTCTACACTTCCACTCACTGAACACTGTAATGAAGTTGATCTACACAATGCTGTGAGCACTTTATTTGGTCCAACTTCAATCATTTTATAGTGAGCCCATGTTGATTCAAGGTTTTTCACTATTCGTGTCCATCTTACAGGAGATGTTAACTGATGAGCTAATAATTGTTTAGCCTCTGCTGCTTTTGTAATAAGAGATGAATTCACATTTGAATAAATGGGGATCATTGGATCCATAAAATCATGTTTTGCTAATACTTCTTCAAATTCATCCTTCGCTTCACTCATGAGGGGTGTATGAAAAGGGCCTGAAACCTTAAGGGGAATAATTCTTTTTGCCCCCTTCTCTTTTAAAAGAGGCTCTAATTGTGAAAGGGAAGAAAATAGACCAGAAACTACTACTTGGGACTCACTATTGTCATTAGCGGCATAAAGGTGTTGAATGCGAGAATCTTTAATAATCATATCTACTGTGTCAAAATTGAGCCCCATTACAGCTGCCATCCCAATTGCCCCAAGTTTTTGTTGAACAACATACCCATGCTTTGACATAATATTTCCCCTTGCATGAACAAGAGAAAAAAGAGTCTCTTCATTAAAAATGCTCGCTTCCTTATAGGCACTTAACTCCCCTAAAGAAAACCCCGCTGCACACACACTCACATAATCAATATCTTTTAGGACAATTGAACACGATTGGTTAATAAGGGTAATGAGTAATTGGGTATAGTGAGTTTTTTGTAACTCTTCATCACTACCACTCTCTAACAAAGCATATAAATCTACACCAGAGAGATCACTAGAGAGAGAGAATAAGTCTCTCACCTTCTGATACTTTTTGTATAGATCTAACCCCATGTGGGGAAATTGTGCCCCTTGACCTGGAAATAGGCCCACATAATTTACCATATTATTAAATTCCCTCCATAGGTAAGACCAGCTCCAAACCCAACAGTTATAATCTTCATTCCCCTTTGCAGGAGGGATTGACTGTTCATATCATCAAGGGCAATAGGAATTGAAGCGGCTGAAGTGTTTGCATAATTTTCTATATTCATAAAAAACTTATCTTCCCTTACATTAAGTCTCCTTGCTGCAGCTGCTATAATACGAGAGTTAGCTTGATGGGGAACTATCCAATCTATCTCATCGAGAGTAAGATTATTTCTTTCAAGAAGTTCCAAAACTGTATCTTTCACAACTTTTACAGCAAAGTTATAGACAGCTCTTCCATTCATCTCTAATGTTTTTTGCTCACCACTTCTATCAGCTGTCCCACCTGAAGGAATTGCGAGGTATGCTGAGCCACTCCCTTTTGCATGAAGGACACTGTCAACAAGACCACTAGTATTTCCTTCCTCAGTTTTTGATAATATGACAACACCAGCTCCATCTCCAAATAAGACGCATGTGTTGCGATCTTGCCAGTTAGTCACAGCAGATAATTTTTCAGCACCAATGACAGCAACATTATGTAGGCCATCTCGATGCATAAGGGCATCAGCAATTTCAAGGGCATATATAAACCCAGTACAACCAGCTGTAATATCAAATGCTGGAATTTCATCAAGACCTAACTTGTCTTGAATAACACAGGCGGTAGAAGGAAATCCTATAAAATCACTTGTTGCTGTTGCAACAATTATTGCATCAATGTCAGAAACCTTCATATTATATTTTGCTACAAGGCTATGTATTGCAAAGACAGCAAGGTCACTAGTTGGAACTTCTTCTTCACAGATATGTCTATTTTTTATCCCCGTGTGACTGTATATCCATTCATCATTTGTATCAACAGTTTTTGCTAAATCATCATTGCTGACCATTTTAGGAGGAACATAGGCTCCCACTGCTTTAATATACGTTACATGTGATGTATTGTTCATGAATCTAAATATCTCCTATTAACACTATGTAATGAGTACTATAGTAGTTTTACTCTATAGTTTACATTTTTTCATAATTTGTCAATATTGACACAATATTAACATGTTGTTATTCTTTTTCCTAGTGAGCCTCTACACAATGAAGGCGAACCTAGGAGAAAAGGAAATGCAAACTAAAGAAATACAGAGCCTTATAGATTTACTACAAAAAAATAATATACATGAAATAGAGTACAAAGAAAAAGATATCTACATCAGAGTGAAAAAAGAGAACCCAGTATATAATCAAACCCCTATCATGCCACCAACACAAAAAGAAGAAACAAAAGAGGAAAAAAGTGAACAAACCCTTATAAAAAGTCCTATTGTAGGAACCTTTTATAGAACACCCTCCCCTGACTCACCCCCTTATGTAGAGGTAGGGAGCAAAGTAAAAAAAGGGGAACCTCTTTGTACCATTGAAGCAATGAAGTTAATGAATCAATTAGTTGCAGAATTTGATTGTGAAATTATCTCCATCCTCGTACACCAAGCATCTTTAGTAGAATTTGACCAACCCCTCTTTGAGGTAACACCTCTATGATCAGATCTGTATTTATCCCCAATAGAGGTGAAATAGCTGTGAGAATCATTCGAGCAGCGAAAGATCTCCATATTAAGACAGTACTTGGCTATTCTACAGCCGATAAAAACTCACTTGCCTACAAAATGGCAGATGAGAAAGTGTGTATAGGAGGGGCAAAAAGTAGTGAAAGCTATTTACAAATTTCAAATATTATTAGCGCAGCAATTGCAAGTAAGTGTGATGCGATACACCCTGGTGTTGGCTTTTTGAGTGAAAATGCAGATTTTGCAGAACTTGTCACCTCATCTGGCCTCATCTTTATTGGTCCTGATTCAAAAACAATACGCCAACTTGGAGATAAAATTACAAGTAGAAATGTAGCAATAGAAGCTGGTGTTCCTATTACCCCAGGATCAAGTCAAGCTGTAAAAGATATATCTGATGCTAAAAAGATAGCAAAAGAGGTAGGATACCCCATCATGTTAAAAGCCTCAGCGGGAGGGGGTGGAAGAGGTATTCGTATTGTAAGAGATGAAAAAGAGCTCCCTCATGCCCTTAGTGTGAGTAAAAATGAAGCTATGAGTTTCTTTGGAAATGATGCTGTTCATATTGAAAAGTATCTCGATCATCCTCGCCACGTTGAAATACAACTCATTGGAGATGGAAAAGGGGGCGCTGTCCACCTTGGAGAGAGGGATTGTTCGGTTCAACATAACCACCAAAAACTTATAGAAGAATCCCCTTCTACTGCACTTACCCCCCACATGCGTAAGAAGATGTCAGAGGATGCCCTTCGTCTATGTAGTCACCTTCATTATAAAGGGGCAGGGACTGTTGAGTTTCTTGTGCAAGATAATGAGTATTACTTCATGGAAGTAAATGCAAGGGTACAAGTAGAGCACCCAGTGAGCGAAGTAATTACCTTTGTTGATATCATTAAAGAGCAATTTATTATTGCCTCTAATGAAAAAATGAGTATCTCTTCATCACCAATTTTAACACCTTCACATGCAATAGAAGTGAGAATTAATGCCCTTCAACCTGGCCTTATCACCTCCCTCCACCTCCCCCTTGGGCCATGGGTGAGGGTAGATACCCATATCTTTAGTGGCTATAGCGTGAGTCCCTATTATGATGCGCTACTAGCAAAAATCATTGTACATGCAATAGATAGACAAGAGGGGATCGACATCATGCTAAGGGCACTTGATGAATTAGAAATAGGGGGAGTTGAAACAAATAAAGGGGAGCAACTTTCCATCCTTACTTCAAAAGAATTTAGATCTGGAAACTTCTCTACACAACTTTATGAGAAATTATTTCCTAAAGAGAGGAAAAATAATGCAAAATAGATTAACATGCCCATCCTGCCATAGAGAATTTGACATACATGTAGTAAAAAACTATATGATGGTATGCCCAAAGTGTAACTACCATCATCGCTTGTGTCCAAAAGAGAGGATTGCCTTAATTGCAGATGATGGAAAGCTTGAAGAATTTCAAGATGACTTTTCCTCTTCAAACCCAATAAATATTGCTGGATATGATGAAAAGCTTGCCCAAAATAGGGATAAATCATCAATTAATGAGGCAGTAGTTACAGGAAAGTGTGAAATAGATGGGCAACAAGCAGTTCTTGCCGTCATGAGTTTTGACTTCATGGGGGGGTCAATGGGAACTGTTGTTGGAGAAAAAATCACAAATGCTATGATTGAGGGGGCTCTTTTAGGAATTCCTGTAATAATTTTTAGTGCAAGTGGTGGAGCGAGAATGCAAGAAGGAATTTTCTCCCTCATGCAGATGGCTAAAACAAGTAGCGCAGCTGCCCTGTTAGAAAAAACTCAAACACCCCTGTTCATTGTCTTAACCCATCCCACAACAGGGGGAGTAACTGCCTCTTTTGCAATGCTTGGTGATGTTATTTTAGGAGAACCTGGTGCCCTCATTGGCTTTGCAGGACCTAGAGTAATAGAAGGAACAATAGGACAAAAACTTCCAGAGGGATTTCAAAGTGCTGAATATCAACTAGAGAAGGGGTTTATTGATGCAATAGTCCCCCGTGAAAAAATGAAAAGTACCCTCTCTTTTCTTATAAAGACTCACCAAAAAGGGAATTGTAATGGATAATGATAGGTCAAAAGATTTATATAGTAGCGTAGAGACACTCACTGAGTTTGCAACAAATGAGATGCAAAATAAAGAGAGATCAAGTTGGGAATGTGTTCTCCTTTCAAGAAATACACAACGACCAGGAGCATCTTATTATATTAACCACATGTGTGATGATTTCATGGAAATTCATGGGGATAGGTACTTTGGTGATGATAAGGCAATGATGTGTGGGATTGGAACTCTTGAAGGTAGGGCAATCACTTTTATTGGAAATAGAAAAGGATCTAATTTAAAAGAGAATATAGATTGTAATTATGGAATGAGTAATCCAGAAGGGTATCGTAAAGCACTCAGAGCTGCAAAACAAGCTGAAAAGTTTAACAGACCCATCGTCTGTTTTATTGACACACCAGGAGCCTATCCAGGACTTGGAGCTGAGATGAGGGGTATTGGAGAAGCTATTGCTCAAAACTTGAAAGAATTTAGCATGCTAAAAGTTCCTATTCTCTCTTTTATCATAGGAGAAGGGGGAAGCGGCGGAGCATTAGGGATTGGAATTGGAGATAAACTCTATATGCTTGAAAATGCAGTCTACTCAGTAATTACTCCAGAGGGGTTTGCTTCTATTCTCCTACGAGATTCATCTAAAGCAAAAGAGGCAGCTGAAGCGATGAAGATGACAAGTCGAGATTTAAAAAGATTTAAGATCATTCACGACATTATTCCAGAAGCTCCTATGGGAGCTCACACAGACCCAGGTCTCACGTGTGCTGCAATCAAAGAGACAATTATACGAGACCTCGATGTCTTATGCTCTAAAACGTATGATAATTTAGTTCGCTATCGAATTCGAAAAATACGCTCAATTGATGCCCACCTCAACAATAGCTCACCACAGGTTTCAACAAAGTTACTTGAAGTATTCACAAAAATGAAATAGAAACAAATCTTCCCCCATACTAAAGTAGATGGGGGATTACGATTAATTCTATCAATTACTTTTAAGGATACTTGGATGGTGCCCTTTTAAATTCCACTTACGGGAAACTTCATCTAAATCATCATACAGTTGAGTAAATTGTTCAACCTCTTCAATACCATGGAAATAGAGCCCATACTCATTAAGAAGATCGATGATATCACTCACTTTCTCCCCCACAACACATGCATCTGCAATGTGTTGTATGATTTGAAATATATGATCTTCTTCTTCAAGACTGAAAGTACTTAAAAAATCAATCATTGCATGAATCGCAGGGCTAGAGGGGTCATACGGGGTAGAGAAGAAAAGGCGCAATTCATGTTTAGTAGGCAAGTAATAGGAGACATCTTTTACCCCCTTCACAAACTCCTCAACTTCATCCATATCATCAAAGTAGGTGCTGATAATATTTTCATCTTCATACCACCAAAATATTTGGGTCGAATTGAGATGAGAGAGGATATCTCCAATCATCATTGGAGTGAGAGGTTCACTTTCATATGTATTCCACACAATTGCTGCTTGGTCGATATCGAGGATTCCATATAGGTTTGAGAGAGAGACTGCATATGCATCAACTCTCTCATGAAGATGTGCCTTCTTAAAAAGCTCTTCATCTTGCAAAGTCCCTAATAGGGGGATTAACTCACTAGGGAGGGTGATGAAGATTTTATTATTGTGCTTAAACAAATAGGTAAACCCAAAATGCGTTGTATGAGATATATCCATTAAATCAACATGTGAAGCATCTATGAGTGTCACCTCTTCATCAACAAACCGCTTAAGGAAATTAAGATTACTTGTTGGAAGATACTCCAACATTGATTCAAAAACCTTAACAATATGCTCTTTTAAGTGAGTTGCAACCTCCTTCTTTTTATACGAGGAGGGAATGGTCAGTCCATGTTCTTTTGACATTTGAAGAAGCACATCTTTTGTCGATGTAAGCAAACACTCCTCTAATGTAAATAATGGATGTTGTTTTACTGCTGAATGTTCTAATAATTCACTATTTGTATATTCATCAACTTGAAAGGCTTCCTTTAAGAAATCACCTGTAAAAGGGGTATTAATGAGGAGGAAATCTTTTTGTTGTGTTTGTTTTCTACTATTCTCTTTCATACTTAGAATGTAACATAATCGGGTCAACAAGGAAAGCGTGAAGCAAGATCAATAAGCTCTTTCATCTTCTGTTGGCTATTTGTTACAAAGGTATCATCATCAATTGATCCAAGAACTGCCCTCTTCTCTTCCTCATTTCGATAGACGCAGCCCCTAAAGGGTTGCACATAATCTTTTGCCCGAGTCTTTCTAATTTGAGTTGCATTCTCTTGTGCCAATTCACAAAACATCTTAATAAGGGTGGCAACATCGATAGGATCAGGATATTTCACTCTAAAAAGCGTTCTTAAAGTAAAGAGGGCTTTTATCGCCTTTACTCGATCAAAATCTTCCCACCACGCATCATACACCTGATGAACTTCCTTCCAGCTATTAATTCGCTCTGACTCAATATCAGAGATCAGATTCAACACCAATGCTTCACTTACAAGTTGCCCTCCTAGATTTATCACAGAGGGAGAAATGGCTTGAAGGAGATAGGAGTCAGTATAGATATGTGTTAATACAGACTTTTCAAATTCCCCTATATGTATTGTATGCTTATCAACAAAGTTGAGAATAATTGACATACATCCAAATATGAGCATTTCATGGTATGCCCTATACCCCTCTTTTACTTTGAGTAAACGGGTAGGACGCTTCGAGTTTTCAATATCATAGGAATAAAAGATGAGAGTATCTAAAGTGCTCGATTGTTCATCTAATGCTTTTTGTCCAATTTCTGAGTAGGTAACATCACCCCGTTTTTCTACTACATGTTCACTTACAAGTGTTTTTCCAACCACCTCTTTCAAGTACTCTAATGCATCAAGGATTTCATCCATCGTATCAATGCTTATATATTCACTCTCTATGTGCTGCTCTTTATGGTAGCGTTTATCCCTTGTCATAAACTTCCACTCATTTCTTTCTAGTGCATAGCGATTGTACATCCACCAATACGCTGGCATGACATTGAGGGTTCTTTTTGCTTCATTGTAGCTCACCATTGAAAAAGGCATCTTTATGTTAAGTTCATTTGGATAACTCCCCTTTGTGATAAGGGTAAAAGAGGCAAACGAGCAATTATACTTTAAAGAGCTTGAAAGAGCTGGCCAGAACCCCCGTTTTGCTTGTAACTCCCCATCAGCTCCTCGAGTATTGTGGTTAGATCCAATATTAGCCCCAGCTGCCATATTAGACTGGCCACCTATTAGAGCTGCTATAAGAAAAGAGTTATTATGGTGCTGTTCATGAAAGGGGAAAACAAGGGAGTTAAGGACTTCACAGCAACTCACTGTTGAGTTATCGCCAAGATATGAGTGTAATAATCTAGCCCCATATTTTAAGCTACTGTTATTGCCTAAGATAAAGCAGACAGCTTTTACTCCATAGAAGACTCTCGTATTATACCCAAGAATACCATTAACGAGTTCAACCCCCTCCCCAATTTGACTTCTAGCATGTTCATCTGATTTAATAGTGAGATTTTTTAACTTATTGGCCCCTTTAATATAGGCATACGAACCAACTTCAACATCTTTAATGATGCGACAAGATTTTATAACACAGTTGTTTCCAATATAGCCATAATAGCCCCTTTTTGAGTCACATGTTTGGTTAGTAAACTCAATAAGCCTCTCTTGTAATCGAGGATACTCTCTATAGGTTCCTTGAAGCATTGCATCGGCAACCCTCATAGAAAGAAATGGTTGAACAGCTCTATTTCCATTTTCATTCATAATCCCAATATTGACTTTCACACCAATATCTTCACCATCTTTAATAACACCAACACCAAACTTTGAGTGATCAGTTGTATCCATCTCATCAATTCTGTGAAGCATACACATCGTATCAATTTGGTAGTGGGAGATATAAGCAACTTTATATATGGCACAATGGCGATTAATATCACAACTGACGATATGAGAATCTCTAATTCCCTCAGGGAGTTTAAAATCATGAAAGCTAATAGTAGCTGGCTCTAAAGAGCCAATACGAACAAGGCCAAAGAAAGAGGTATTTCGAATAAGGGTTAAGTCTATCGGATCTTCTACCCACACATTTTCCCAATTAGAGCTAATGTTACCTAGCAGTTTTAAAAGTGCAATTTCATCCTCTTTCAACTGGCGCCAAGAAGCATTCCAATGCTCTATTCGTTGGTTTCGAAGGGCATATTCATCTTTCCCATCTTCTAAGTATTTTTCTTCTATAAAATGATACCCATAGCTCTCAATTTTCTCTCTTTTCATAAAAAAATTGTATCCTATCTACAAGAGAATGCAAAGGTTAGTTTATTAATTTTTCTTAAAGCTCATTCCTTGATAAAAATAATTATCAATTTCTTTACAAACCAAGTTGTATTAATACCATATAAAAGAGCGTTCCACCAAGGACACTTAACAGTGTATTACGTTTGAGTAGATGCACAGCGACAACAAAGGTAATTGCCAATATCTCTTTTATCCATCCACTCACCGATGTAAAACTAATGTGGCTAATGCTATAAACAATTAAGATAGTGATTACTGCAATAGGGAGAGTTTTGGCAATAAAAGTAAGAGCTGGTCCCACTTTTCTTTTCGAACTAAAAACGAAGAATGGAAGGCTTCTTGTAAAGAGTGTAATAAGGGCACTTATAATAATAGCAACAATAATATAGGTATTATTCAATTACGTGCCCCTTACGCTGTTGAAGATAGATAAAAAAGAGAACAAGGAGCATGAAAGCTAATGATGGTAGTAAGAATGAAGTTCCAACAAAGAGAAAGTGGAATGAGAGGGCAACAAGAAGTGAGATTATCGCAACTCGATACTCTTTTGAATTGATGAGTTGTTCTAACAAAATAACTACAAAAAGGGAGGTCATTGAGAACTCAACGCCAGTTGTAACAAGTGGTACGACTGAAATAAAGAGTGCTCCAAGGGTAGAACCAACTATCCAATAGAGTTGGTGAAGAAGGGCAATTGTAAAAGAGATCTCCCTCTTCTCTTCTTCACTATAGTGGTATTGCTGTACTAAAGAGAGCATTGCATAGGTTTCATCAGTGAGAGAAAAGATCATGTAATACTTTCTTCTCCCCATAGACCTGAAAAAATCAATAAAAGAGATTCCATAAAAGATATGGCGTGAATTTATGAGAAATATCGTAACAACAATACTCATATAGGGAGCTTTTTGTGCTAAAAGTCCAATTAAGACAAATTGACCAGACCCAGCAAAGACAAAGATGCTCATAATGGTGGCAAAATACCAGCTAATACCCGATGAGACAACTAACAAACCAAATGCAAACCCAAGTACTAGATATCCTCCCATTACAGGAAGTGAGAGGATGAATGATTTTTTTAAAAGAGATGAATCCATAGAGCAACTAGATAGAAAGGTGCATGGCATCTTTCATCACTTTCACCATCTCATCCCCAACAAGGTTTGCTTTCTTGGTTCCCGTTTGTATGATATCCTTCACTTCATCTCGATGAGCTTCATAATAAGCTCTTCTTTCTCTAAAAGGATCTAAGAGAGTATTGAGTGAAGTAGTAAGAATTTTCTTACATGCAACACATCCAATAGTAGCACTTCTACACATTGAGCAGATATTATCATATTCGTGAGGGGTAAAGATTTTGTGGTATTTAGCTACATTACAAATATCTGGATTTCCTGGAATATCTTTTGTAACTCGAGCTGGGTCAGTAACAGCTTTACGCACCTTTGCTTCTACTTCTTTAGCGCTATCAGAGAGGTAAATTGCATTATTAAGGCTCTTACCCATCTTAGCATTTCCATCTAAGCCACTGAGACGACTGATCTTGGAGAGCCTTGCTTGAGGTTCTGTAATTGAAGTGTGATACATATCATTAAACTTTCGTACAATTTTACGAGTTAACTCAATGTGTGGCACTTGATCTATCCCCACAGGAACAAGGTCTGCATTACAAAATGTAATATCAGCTGCTTGAGAGACAGGGTATCCTAAAAATCCATATGATAAATCATCATATCCATACGAGGCTGCTTCAGTTTTAATTGTTGGATTGTGGCGAAGTTGATTCACTGAAATAAGCATAGAATAGAATATAGTTATTTCAGCAATGGAGTGAACTCCACTTTGTTGTACAATTGTGACAACATTAGGATCAAGTCCTACACTGAGATTATCCATTGTAACATCATACAATGACTCATATAAAAGCTCAGGATGCTCAAAATGGGTAGTAAGAGCTTGAATATCTGCTAAAAGGATAAAGGTATCATATTCGTGTTGTAATTCTACTCTGCTTTGTAGGGAACCAACATAATGACCTAAATGGAGGCGACCTGTAGTTCTATCCCCTGTTAATATTCGTAATTTACCCGTTGACATAATAACTCCTCATGTATCAATACTATGAATGAGAGTATACACAAAAGGGAAGATATGAAAAAGAGGAAGATACATAATATTATTATAACTGGAGCAACTAGTGGAATTGGTCTTAGTTGTGTAAAAATTTGCTGCAGCAATGGGCATCGAGTTTTTGGTGTTTCTCGTCGTGGTGTGTGTGATTCATATAGTAATGAGTTATTCTCTTTATATAAAATGGATGTTACAAGTGATGAAAGTGTCACTCACACAATTGCCCATATACAAAAGGATGCTATTTCCGTAACAGGGCTTGGAATTGATGCAATAATCCATTGTGCTGGATATGGGATAGCAGGAAGTGCAGAAGATACTCCACTGAAGTGGGTAAAAGAGCAGTTTGAAACAAATTACTTTGGAGTATTACGAGTTAACAGTGTAGCACTGCCACTATTAAGATTACATAAGAGTTCTAAGGTAATTATTCTTGGCTCTATTGCCGGAAGAATTAGCATCCCATTTCAAAGCCACTATAGTGCAACTAAGTTTGCCCTAGAAGCCTATGTAGAAGCTCTTAGGATGGAGGGTAAACATCTAGGCGTACAGGTAAGTATTATTGAAGCTGGAGATACTGCAACACCTTTTACTGCACACAGGTCATACTATGCGCCGCTTAATTCCCCATACACACAAATGGGGAAAAAGGCAGTTGCGAAGATGGAAAAAGATGAACTAAATGGTTACTCACCCAAATTTGTTGCTCAAGTTGTCTACAAGGTGTTGATACACAAGAACCCACCACCAAGAAAGGTAGTGGGTATGGGCTATAAAATACTCATGATTCTTAAAAGAATTCTTCCAGATAGAGTGATTGAGAAAATTCTCCGATCCCTTTATCTTTGATACTGAGAAAGAGGAGAGGTAGAAGGAACAAACTCACCCTGCACCGCTTTTCCTAGATAGACATCGTCTCCCATTATTAAGTTACCCCGTAAATAGGTCATTATAACTTTTCCAACAACAGTTGTTCCATCAAATGCGCTATATAGGGAAGCTGAGTGAATTGTATCTTCACCAATAGTCCAAATCTCATCTGGATCAAAAATAATAAAATCTGCATCAGTTCCTGGCAAAAGTGACCCTTTTTGAGGGTAAATGCCAAATATTTGAGCAGGGTTTGTAGAGAGCATAGCGACCATTTGAGACATATTCATCCTTGATGAGGCAACTGCAAAGGTGTGAATGAGGGGAAGAAGCTCTTGGGTTCCAGGAATTCCTGGATAGATTGTCCTTATATCCTTACTCGACAATTTTTGCTCTTTTGTGAAAGAGCAATGATCTGTTGCAACAACATCAATTTTAGAGGCTACAAGGGCATCTTGAAGGGCAATAGTATCTTCTGCTTCTCTTAAAGGGGGGGTCATCACATAGAGGGGAGCATCATCAGAATTAAGGAGTTCATTGTTCAAAAATAGATAATGGGGTGTTGTCTCTATAATTATATCAACTCCCTCTCTTTTTAGGTCCCTTGCTTTATCTAATCCCTCTTTACTTGAAACGTGTACGATATAGATACTCATATCACACTCTTTAGCAAGATTTCCCACCATATCGATAGCCCTCTTTTCAGCTTCACTTGGCCGTAACACAGGGTGATCTTTAGGAGAATAATCCCCTTTATAGCTCTTGGCGACCTCTTGTAGGTATTCATCATCCTCACAGTGAACTGTCACTAAAAAATCATACTTCTTACATGCAACAAAGACATCTTTAAGGGTCTCTTTTTCCATGAGATAGCCCACATTTTTATAGGTAGTGAATATTTTTATGACACTCACTCCTCTCTTTTTTAATTCTTTGAGTTCTGCATCAATATCATCAGGCATCCTATAGATTCCTTGGTGGAGGGCAAAATCTACGTGCATTCCCACTTCCATTGCAGCTATTCTACTTGAAGCACTCTCTACAAGGGTTTTCCCTTTTTCATGATCTGCAAAATCGATAACTGTAGTCACTCCCCCAAAAGCAGCAACTTTCGATCCCTCTTTAAAACTATCGGCTGTCACTGTTCCCCTCGAGACAAGGTGGTAGTGGGTGTGGGCATCGATGATTCCAGGAAGAATGCACAGGCCATCAGCATCTACAACATCGGCATGAGAGGATAAGGTATCCTCATCAATGAAGGGCTCTATTCGTACAATCTTCCCATTTTCTACAAGCATATCTTTTTTATACGAGCGCCTTGAGTCGAAAATCATCCCATTTTTTATTAATAATGTACTCATCTGTTACCTCTTTTGTTTCTTAGAAATTTCTTCTTTTAAAGATTTAATAAGAGCATCTGCTGCAAGTCGTCCTGTCATAATTGAAACAGGGGCTCCTGTTGGACTAAATGTCCACTGTCCACAACGATATATTCCATCAATATTTGTTTTTATTGATTTTGCTATATTGAAAAATGATGTCTCTGATGGGGCCTTCTCATTTGTATACCCCCATCCAGTGATAGAACCTCCACTATTTAACGTCATCTCTTGATAATCTTTTGGAGTCACTCCTGTTAAGTATGAAATACTCTCTCTCTCTTTTAAAGCTGGAATGAGTGTAGAAACACTCGATAGAAATCCCTCTATCACCCCATTTTTCATCTCTTCATACTCTTTTTTTGTTGCTTTCAACCAATCGTACTTGTCAGTTTTAGCAAACATAGGGGCGCTCATTATAATACCTGTTTTATCTGTTGGGGCTAATGATGGGTCCCTCACGGCAGGAATAGAGATTTCAATATTTGAAAAGTGGGCAAAATCTTTTAATGAAGCATTCTTTGCTTCTAGTGGTGTATGATTGATATCATTCATATGAAAAAGATGGCCAATATTGTGGGGGGCAATCTCTTTAACTGGTTTGTTAACGGTGACAAATAGGGTAAACACAGACTCACCTGGTCTATAAGAGCCCCCCTTTACCCCAGTTATATCACTAAATTGGGTGGGGTCTGATGCTATGATGATTCGTTTTGCTCGTATGATACTTTTATCTTCAAGGACAATCTTAAAAGGGCCATCCCCCGTGATACGTTCAACTTTTGTTTTTGTGTACACTTCCCCTTTATATTGTTTGATAACCTTTGAAAGGGCCAACGGAATTGTCTTCATTCCCCCTTTAGGATACATATAATCAAAAAAGAGACGGTGGTATGAGAGGACAAAATAGGAGGGTGATCTTTCAAAGAATTCACCAGTGAGAGTCGCGATTAACTTCTCATCACTCAAATAGCGAGCAAAGAACTCCTCCATGGGAACCCTTGAATCAGATGTGGGGTCACTTAGCTCTTTCATAAGTTTAAAGTTTTTTGCAATGAAGGAGATATTTTTATAGACTCTGCTAAACCCTTTTGAAAAGAGGGGGTTATCAGAGCCGTATAAAGAGGAAGTATCTTTAATAGATTTTTTTATTAATTCTTTGATTGTTTCTAACTCACTCTTTTGATGGGGAAAAAGAGCTGCTAGTCCATCAATATAGGCCATACTTTGTTCAATATTTGTAATAGGATACAGGGAATTAATTACGTTTTGCCCAACCACGTTTGGCAATAAGGTAACCTCTTTTTCAATATCTAAATCTTTTAATAGAGGTTTTACAATACCGGAGTTTTCAATAGCACGAATTCCATAATCAAAGACAACCCCATCTCTTTCAAAAGAGCCCATGTATCCACCAACTTGTTCACCTGCTTCTACTAAAACACTCTTTATTCCACTCTTTGCGATATAAGAAGCAGCGGTAAGTCCAGCAAGTCCACCACCAATTACAACAGCTTCAACAGATCGATTCATCTATTTCTCTCCTACATATCTCACAACTTGTTGATTAATCTCTTTTATAGGAACTACTCTACCATGGATTTCTTGAGCGATACACACTTTTTCACATTTAGCATCACAACTTGTGCATGCGAGGGTATGGTTTGAATCAAGCTTGAGTGCATGGTAGGCACCTAATGTATTACCAGACTCTAGCTTTCTCATAATGTGTACTATTTCGTAGTGGGCAGGGCACACATTCACACAAGGAGATGTTATGCACCACTGACAAAGGGATGCTTTATCGTGTAATTCAATTTCACTATCATTTTTGATCGCATTGAGAGATGGAATAACTCGCTTTCCTTCCATCCGTATTGCTGGACCTATATGTTCATGCACCGTTACCCTATTAAACGTATTTTCATTATAACGATACTCCCTCATCTTCAGTTTTCTCAATATAAGGTTTGTAGCACTAATACCACTAATAGTAACAGCTGGAGAGCCTGTTCCCATTACAGTTGATTCCCCTACAAAGTAAAAATTATCCCACTCTCCTTGTGCATGTTGCCTATTTAAAAGGTCTTGCCCTATTCTTTGCTTAGGTCCAACAACAGACCCTTTCTCTTTGAGGGTAAATCTTTCAATAGTAGTCGGAGTTGCAAGAGTATACTCTTTTACATGCTGACTAAAATTGGGGTAATGCTCATCAATAGAATCCATTAACCTTTTTGCTTCTTCTTCTTTCTGTTTTTCATAGAGCTCTTTTTGCTCTAATTTTTCACTCAATTGGGGCCAAGAGCGAAGTGATGGACCTAAGGCGACTATGACATGTTCATCTAAAGCACATAAAGAGGGGTCACTTAAGGTAAATGCATAGGTGGTAATCTCTTTTTCATCTAATTTATCTGGGTTGTCTCCCATCATTTCAATTGGAAGGGTTCCCTCTGGCAACCCTTTTTTATCAATTACAGCATAGAGGGCAATTGATGGATACGACATTTCAAGAGCGAGTACTTTCTCTTTTATCGTAGGATTAAGATATGAAGTGTCTATCATCGTTGTATATAGAGGTTTTAATACCCCTCCATAAATAATATTTTTCCCATAGACTTCAAACTCTTTTCCATCGTGTATCCCCTTCACTCCAACAGGTTTGTTTTGTTCAAAAAGGATAGTAGTAACATGGTGACGATATTTATAGGTAGCTCCATACTTCTGGCCAGCTTTTTCTAACTTTAAAGGAAGTTGGAATGTTCCACCAACTGGGTAATATGATCCCCCTATATGGTTTTCTATAAACATGGTGATAGCAAGGATTGCAGGAGTTTCATCAAGAAGCGTATAGCAGTAGGTGCTTGTGAGTTTATTAAAATATTTAATAACCTCTTCATCATCTATAAACTTTCTTACAACAGACCCTGCACTTTTTTTCAATAAGGGGATTAATTTCATTAATCTGATGGGATGAGTGAGAAGCGTTTTAAGGTGATAACTTTTTTTCATCTCAGATGGTGATACATAGGTAGTATCAGCTGCAATTACATGAGTATATAAATCATTAATATAGGCATAAAATGAGCGTATTTGAGAAATAGCTTGTGGAAATAACTTCTCGAGGGTTCTAAAATATTCTTCAAAATCTTTATGAAAAAGAATAGGATACCCATCATAATTTAGTCGATATAAATATTCATGATGAATTACTTCTATCTCTTCTTCTAATTCATTAAAGACAAATCTGTGAGGATTAAACCCCGTCTCTCCAAAGCCAAAGATCATTGCTGTTCCTTGATCAACGGTTCTCCCTTTTAATCGAAAAGAGCCACAACTACCACCCGGGTAATCATTTCTTTCTAGTAGACAAACACTTTGGCCCTTTTTTGCTAAAAGGGCTGCACTTGTGAGAGACGCAATTCCAGAACCAATAACGACTACATCATATCTCTCTTTCATACGTAATTCTCCTACCAGTGAACTTTTGGCTTTCTTGCTGCCATCACCTCATCTACTCGAGGCACAAGAGGGGCACTATCTGCTGATAAAGATGTTACTATCTCAATCAGGGCATCAACATATGCATCAATCTCTCTTAGGCTCTCTGTTTCAGTTGGCTCTATCATCAAAGCTTCAGGTACTATAAGGGGGAAATAGACTGTGGGGGGATGAAGTCCTTTATCTATTAATGCTTTTGCAACTGCAAGAGCATTCATCTGCTTCTTCTCTTTTAACTCTTTTAAGGAAAGGACTATTTCATGTAAATAATTACCTTCATGAGAGAGGGGTATATGATCTTTAAGTCGTGCTTTCATATAATTAGCATTCAATACAGAGATTTTAGCAGCATAACGAAGACCCTCATCTCCAAGGTGAGTGATGTATGAATAGGCGCGTAAAAGTACAAGAAAGTTCCCAAAAAACCCTAAAGTTTTCCCTATTGATTGGGGGGTGTCATGAGAGATGAAATACCCAGAATCATCTTTTTTAATATGGGGGGATGGGAGGAATGGACTTAAAAACTTCTTTACTAATACAGGTCCAGCTCCTGGTCCTCCACCTCCGTGAGGCGTGCTAAAGGTTTTATGAACATTGACGTGTAACACATCAAAACCCATGGCTCCGGGCTTAACAATGTTCATAATTGCATTGAGGTTTGCACCATCATAATATAATAGGCCACCAGATGAGTGAATAATTGAAGCTATCTTTTTAATATCATCTTCATACAATCCCAATGTATTTGGATTTGTGAGCATAATACCAGCTGTATGATCATCCACGAGATGAGTTAACGCTTCTACATCTACTAATCCTTTTTCATTTACGGGAACTTCTTTTATATTCATATTACAAAATGTAGCACTAGCTGGGTTTGTTCCATGAGCATTTGTTGGAACAAGGAGAGTATTTCTCTTATGGTCCCCTCGACTCATGTGGTATGATTTAATGATGTGTAATCCTATATACTCACCTTGCGCTCCAGCTGCACTTTGAAGGGTTCCATCATCCATTCCCACTATAGAGCATAGTCGCTTATTGAGTGAGTGAAGGATAGAGAGAGAGCCTTGTATGGTGGAAATATCTTGAAGGGGGTGAATATCAGTAAATAAAGGATTACTTGCAATCTCTTCATTCACTTTTGGATTATACTTCATCGTACAAGAGCCAAGTGGATACATCCCTTTATCTACATTGTAGGTAATTAAAGAGAGGTTAGTGAAATGGCGAACAACCTCTAATTCTCCAACAGAGGGAAGGGTAAGGGTTTCACTTTTTCTCACCTTAAGAGGGAGTAAGGGAGAGGTGGGAACATCAGATGGGGGTAATTGGTATCCCCTTTTTCCAACTTGAGATAATTCAGATAATAACTCTCTCATTTGAGTCCCTCCTGTAATAGGGAGACAAAGAGCTCTATCTCCTCTTTCGTATGTTTTTCAGTAACTGCAACAAGCACAGTAGTTTTGTCTTTCAATTCTTTGGTATACGAATATAAAGGGACTCCCATGAACACATCATTTTGAAGAAAATGTTTCATAGCCTTTTCTAACATCTCAGTTGAATTAAAAATTATTGGAAACTCACAAAAAAATGGGGAGGTAGAGGGAACTACAATCCCCTCTATCTTTTGTAAGAGGGAGTGTAAATAGTGTGCTTTATCATAACTTTGCTTTGCAACTTCTTTAAACCCCTCATCCCCTAAAAGAGCTATATAGATAGTACTTGTTAGGGCTGCATGGGCATGGTTTGAACAAATATTGCTACTTGATCTTGCCCGTGTAATATGTTGCTCCCTCGCCTGCATAGTGAGACAAAAAGCTCTATTTCCATCACTATCAACTGTCTCTCCAACAATTCGACCAGGTATCTTTCTCATTAAAGAGCTCACAACACTCATATACCCGCATACTGCTCCACCAAAAGCTACGGGTAAGCCAAGTGTTTGAGTATCCCCTATTGCTATATCCGCACCCCACTCATGTGCATTCTTTTGCAGGGCAAGGGAGAGGGGGTCACTTGAAATAGTAAGAAGGGATCCCTCAGAGTGTAAGTGATCTGCTAAGTGAGTATAATCTTCAATATAGCCATAGCGATTAGGAGATTGAACTACAACACCTGCTACATCTGTATCACTTAAGGCAATGGCACTTGAAATGTCGACACACCCATTACACTCAGGAATCATGATAAGTTCAATATCCTGCAGTGCCACCCAAGTTTGTATCACACGAATAGTAAATGGGTGAAGTGTGCTAGAGATAAGCACTTTCTTTCTCTTCTTACCCATCTTCACCATGAGGTTAATCGCTTCAACAGCTGCACTGTGTCCATCATAGAGGGAAGCATTGGCAGCATCGAGCCCTGTGAGGGTGGTAATGTAACTTTGAAACTCAAAGATAGCCTGTAAGTATCCTTGAGACATCTCAGCCTGATAAGGAGTGTAGGAGGTTACAAACCCAGGCAGAGATGAAATAGCACTCACAGCAGATGGAATAATGTGAGAGTAGATACCAAAGCCTAAAAATGAGAGGCCAACTCTATTCTTTTGAGCAATATGTTGAGTATGTCTTCGTAATTGCTCTTCACTCATCCCTTTCACATCATCTTGTTGGGATGACAAAAAAACACCATCTATGTGGGAAAACAGTTCATCGACTGAATTCACACCGATGGTGTGTAGCATATGCTCTATTTGATGATCACTGTGTGGCACGTATGTATACATGTAAGTTCCTTTTAGCACATAATTAATTACTTATTATTCTAATGGAACTTATCAACTCACGCAATCACCAAACGCTAAAATCATTTACTCCATTTAAGCCCAACACTCGCAGTAATGGTAGCAATATTGTTTTCAGTAAATCCAGCTTGACTTACTGTCCACACATCATCGTCATCATATTGACTCACCCCATTACTTGTTCCACCAAAGTAACGAGCGACTCCAAACAATGAGTATCCACCACCAACATCGTAACTAGCACGTAAAGAGGCATCTAAAATAGAACCAGTAAAGTCAAAATCTGCTCCATTAAAGAATTTACTACTAGCATAAATTCCAGCTGCATCAAGAGAAAGCGTTAACCCAAATGGGAATCTATATTCACTATAAAGTGCAAGAGCTGGAACAACACCTAAGTTTTGAGAAACATAGAGTTCTTTCTCTCCGCTAAGGTCTTCAAAACGAATAGAAGCATTTCTAAGTTGAACAACTACACCAAGGCCAAGGGTGGCATTGTCAAACTTACTTAAGACATCGTAGGTATAACTCACCCTATAAAATGGGAATGAGTAGAGGAGCTTCATAGGAGTTCCTGCAACATAATTGATGGCAGTGGTTGTGCCTTGGTTGTAACCCACACTTACATCATCTCTCAAAGTTACATTTGTCTCTAACAAGAGGGGTTGATAGGTAAACCACACTCTATGGTTTTTAGCTATTGTAGCTCCTACTGCATAGCGAGAGAAGGGGAAAAGGAGTTCTTGTCCCCCTTGATTTCTGAAGTCAAAAG
>CAYVRR010000012.1:33541-44869 GCA_964453215.1 uncultured Spirochaetaceae bacterium
GTATGAGAAAGAATTGCTATTGTCCCTTGCTCTGTTTCAACAAAGGGTTCAAAGCTAAATGCAAATAGTGGTGATAGTAGTGTGAGGGTGATAAGAATAATAATTAGTCGCTTCATGGTCTCCTCCTATAGGTGTCCTTTTTTATAATTAATCTAGTGTATCTAGGTAATCTTTGTAGGAAGCTGCATCGAGTAGATTATCTATATCTGCAACACTAAAGTCTGTTAAAACATAGAGGTAATGGGTGTAGCAATCTTCATTGATAAGCTCAGGGCTCTCATCAAGGTCTTCATTTACTTCATCAATTGTTCCATCTATTGGGTTATATATTGCACTCGCGGCCTTTACTGATTCGAGGGTGGCAACTTCTTGGTTTGCTTCAACTTTTTCTCCCTCTTCAGGAAGTTCAGCGTAGACAATTTCACCCAAAGTTTCTTGGGCATAATCGGTAATTCCGATATATGCTTTATCATCTTCAAGTCGAACCCACTCATGTTCTTTTGAGTACTTTAATGTTTTTGGAATTTTGCTCATGGTAATCTCCTAGATTTTATATTATTGAACATACTTAATGAGTAATTCACTGTCAAGTTCAGGATACAATAGATACTCATCAAGTAAAGTTTTAACTCTCTTTTTTGCATCTAATTGCACTTCTTTTGGTAACACATAGCGAGCCTTACTCTCTTTGCCTTTATTTTGCCCTTTTGTTATGAGCGCTGGAGTTGTGTTTGAAAGTACAAGATGAATAATGGATGCAATCTCTCTCATTTGAGCTTTGCCCATCCCAAGCGTTGTAACAGCTGGGGTTCCAATTCTAAGTCCACTTGTATACCAAGGCCCATTTTCATCAAAGGGGAGGGCATTTCTGTTTAAGGTAATTCCACAATCTCTTAAGGCGCTCTCTCCTTGTCTTCCATTAATTTTAAAGGTGGTAACATCTAGGAGCATAAGGTGGTTATCTGTGCCACCAGTAGCTATTCTCATTCCTAACTCTTGACAGTAATTGGCTAGTGAAGAGGCATTATCTACAATATTTTGTGCATATGTTTGAAAAGAAGGTTCTAGTGCTTCAGTAAAGGCAACAGCTTTTGAAGCAATTACATGAGGAAGGGGGCCCCCTATTACTAAAGGACACCCTTTATCTACACTTTCAGCATACTCTTTTTTACATAAAATCATTCCACCACGAGGTCCTCTAAGAGTTTTATGGGTTGTGGTAGTTACAACATCTGCCCACATGATAGGGTCATAATTACCACTCATCACCTTCCCTGCAACAAGACCTGCAAAGTGAGCCATATCTACCATGAACACAGCTCCAACTTCATCTGCTATCTCTTTCATCTTCTTAAAGTCAATTAATCTAGGATACGCGCTATAGCCAGCAAGGAGGATAAGGGGTTTAATCTCTTTAGCAAGAGTTCTTATCTCTTCATAATCAAGAATACCTGTCTCTTTATCTACTGTATATGTGTAGGCATCGAACATCTGAGCGCTCACGTTTTGTCTGTAGCCGTGAGTGAGGTGACCACCAGAGTAGTAATCTAGGCCAAGGATTCTTTGGTTTCCTACAGCTTCTCTCACCTTATTCCAATCTTGTCGACTCATATCACTTATATTGATGCCGCCCATCTCTTCTACCATCGGCACTTGCACCTTCTGATTAAGAATTGCCCAGTATGCTATAAGGTTTGCATCAGCTCCACTGTGTGGCTGCACATAGGCATGCTCTGCACCAAAGAGGGTACATGCTAGTTCACTTGCGTGAGCTTCAATGACATCAACGTTTTCACATCCTGCATAAAAACGGTGGTGAGCATACCCTTCACTATATTTATCTGTTAATAAATTCCCCATTGCCCCTTGTGATGCAATTGATGAATAGTTTTCACTTGCTATTAATTTAAGGTGACTGCGTTGATCAATTAACTCACGGACAATAGAAGAGGCAACTAAAGGAGAAACTGATGAAATTAAATCAAGATTTGCAATATAAGAAACAGCTTTTGTATCAAGGTCTTTCCCTTGTCTTGATTCTACATAAGTTGGTAATAAAGAGACGCTTTTCATTGAAACACTCCTGTGAATATCTAATTTCTCTATATTGTGCCTCCTTGTATCAAATAATGTCAAGAAAGCAAACGATAAATCTCCATATTCTGTTAAATAATAAGAATTTGTACCCATCTTTTGCTTAGTTGACAAAAGGCACGCCATTTTTTACAATTCAAATCAGTTCCTCATAATAGTGAGGAATGAATGTATCGGAGGTATTGTGGCTAAAGAAGAAGCAATTGAAGTAGAAGGTCTCGTACGCGAGGCACTTCCAAACACCATGTTCCGCGTTGAACTTACTAATGGGCATATTATTCTTGCTCACCTTTCGGGGAAGATGCGAAAACACTATATTAGAATAGTTCCAGGAGACACTGTACGTGTCGCTCTTTCACCGTATGATTTGACCCGTGGTCGTATTATCTACCGAGAACGATAAAAGACTTATTAACCCCGTTGCAAAATAACGTATGTAGCACCGCTTCCTCCTTGATTAGGAGGGGCAGCGCCGTATGCCCTCACATACTTTGATTTTTTAAGCTCACCAAGGACAAGCTCTTTTAGCACACCAACACCATCTTTACTATGAAGTCCTCTTCCGTGAACAATTCTTACTTTAAGCATTCGCTGTTCAACACACTGCTCTAAAAATTGTTCTATCAGGAGTGTCGACTCTTCAACAGTGTGACCGTGAAGGTCGAGAACAGCTTCATCCTTTTTTTTCTTTAAGGCTCCAAGGGAGGATCTTCCTGTTCGATACCTTTTCCCATTCTTTTGATAAAGGCTCTCATATGAAGCCTCTTTTTCCTCTATGAATGAAGAAAAACGGCTGTCACCAGCCGCTTTTTTCCCTTCAAGGGAAGATTCCCACATATCTAAAATATCCTTAAAATCCATTTAGACCTCACGAACATCCATAATTTCCATCACAAGGGGTTTTACTGTTGCAACAGCATCAGCAATTGTAATACCCTGCATTTTTATTGTACATACAGCATTTGTACTATCTGTTCCCATAAATGTTCCAAACGCGATGATATCAACACCATGTTTAGAGAGCTCATTTGAGATAGCAGCAATAGCACCTGGTTTATCTTCTACTAAGAAACTCATACGAATGCCATAATGGCGAGCTCCAAAGAGTTCAAGAAGAATTTTAAATAGATCACTTTTACTCACAATTCCAATTAATTTACCATTTTCAAGAACAGGTAATGATGAGAGATCTTGGTCAACCATCAACCTCGCAGCTTCTTCAACTGTAGTATCTTTAGATATTGTTACTACATCACGAGTCATTAATTTCTTTACTGTTAACTGACTGAGTAAATAGGCCATCTCATGAATACTTAAAGTACTCACAGGAGAAGGAGAGGCATAGAGAATATCTTTTTCTGAAATGATCCCAACAAGACGATGCTCTTTATCTAAAACTGGTAGACGATGAACCTTTTCGCGCTTCATTAAAGCAGAAGCATCTGCAACAGACATATCGGGTGTCGCAGTGACAGGGTTTCTTGTCATTCGTCTTTCAATTATCATACGTTTCCCTCCCAATGTAAGCTAAATAGTCATGTTATTGTAGCCTAGAAGCGATGTAAATTCCAGTAGAACATTATTATTCGCCTAAATAGGCAGCTCTCACCTTCTCATTTTCTAGTAATTTATCTGAGAAATCTGAAAGAACAATCCTTCCATTCTCCATTACATACCCCCTTTTAGAGGCTTTCAATGCTATGCGGGCATTTTGTTCTACTAAAAAGACTGTAACATTCTCTTCTTTATTAATAATTTTTATTTTATCGAAGATATCTGCAATGATGAGAGGGGCGAGTCCTAGTCCTGGTTCATCTAACAACAACAGGCGTGGAGAGCTCATAAGAGCTCTGGCAATTGCCATCATCTGTTGCTCTCCTCCACTTAAGGAACGAGTTTTTTGTTTTCTTCTTGCTCCAAGAATTGGGAAGAAATCATACATCTCTTCTTTTTTCTTAATAATTTGTGCTTCATCTCGAACAAGAAAAGCTCCCATATCGAGATTCTCTTCAACACTCATATCTGCAAATACACGGCGCCCCTCTGGAACAAGGGCAACTCCAAGACCAGCAATTTCATCGGTGCGTAAGCTCAAATTATTATTGTGTGCTCTTTTCTTAAAAAAAGTTCTCTTTGTTGTCTCATTATTATTTTGTTGCCCAGTAGCTATTATTTTCCCATCATAGGTGATAGATCCAGTAATAAGTGGCTCTAATCCTACAATTGATTTCAAGAGTGTACTCTTACCCGCACCATTAGCTCCAATAAGGCATACAATATCTCCCTGATCTACGTGCATAGAGACATCTTTTAAGGCTCTAATATTACCATAACTGACATGGATTGAATCAATGCTTAGTAGTTCACTCATTCCTCTTCCTTTCCTAAGTATGCTTCAATTACTTGATTGTTATTTCTAATTTGCTCAGGAGTTCCTTGAGCGATTTTTTGTCCATAATTAAGCACTGTAATTGTATCACAGATATTCATTACAAGTTTCATGTCGTGCTCAATGAGAACGACTGTAATTCCTATATCTCTAATTCTTCTAATTGTTTTCATTAATGAATCGGTCTCGCTTGGGTTCATTCCTGCAGCAGGTTCATCTAAAAACAATAAATCAGGGTCAGTTGCAAGGGCTCTTGCTATCTCTAGTTCTCTTTGATGACCATAAGGAAGATTTCTTGCTAAATCATTTTCAAATTTAGTTAGATGAAAGAAATCTAACCATTTCATAGCACTCTCATGCATTCTTTCATATTCATCTTTTGCTTTAAGATAACTTGTGACGGCAGCTTTTAATCGTCCTTTAAAAGGGTCTTTCCCTGTTTTGAAATGGAGTCCTACCATTACATTTTCAACAACCGAGAGTTCTTTAAAGAGCCTAATATTTTGGAAAGTTCGTGCAATTCCTAATCGACAAATTTTATGAGCACTTTTATTGGTAATATCTTTCCCATTATAAAGCACTTTTCCTTTTGTAGGATTATCTAATCCTGTCATATTATTAAACAGTGTAGTCTTACCAGCACCATTTGGCCCAATGAGACCTGTAATCAACCCCTCTTTTACACTAAAGTCAACTTCACTTACTGCAACTACTCCACCGTAAGCACGGGTAAGTTTTTTTGTTTCTAACATCATCTACTTACCCCCTTTCTTGGTGAAAAATCCTGGTTTTCCACGAGTTGATCTTCCTAAGATACCAATTGGTCTCCAAATCATCATAACAACAAGGATGAGTCCAAATAATACTTGCTTGAATTGAGGAGGAATTACATTAGAGAGTCCGACTAACTGAGGGAAATATGAGATAAATTGGATAATGAATGCTCCAAGTATTACTGCAGCGAAATTTCCCATTCCACCAAGAACAACCATACAAAGGACCATAATAGAGACCATAAATGTAAATACACCCGGAGTTACTGAAAGGATAAACACTGCTTGAAGAGAGCCTGCAACTCCAGCAACAGCAGCTCCAAGTGCAAAGGCCCACACTTTATATTGCGTTGTATTAATTCCCATCGAGGATGCAGCAATTTCATCTTCTCTAATTGCCTCTAATGCTCTACCCATTCTTGAACGAGCGAGCCGCTCAAAAAGGAAATATGCAACTAATACAAATATCCACACGAGTACTAAAAAGCCCCATTTAGCATACGGACTAATTTTCATTCCAAGAACTGTAACCATTGGAATTTTTTGAATTCCCATTGGTCCGTTTGTAAGTGAATCCCAGTTATTTAAAATATTTCGAACAATTTCCCCAAATCCTAAAGTTGCAATAGCAAGATAGTCTCCCCTAAGCCTTAGGGTAGGAAGTCCTATTACAATACCAAAGAATGCTGCAATAAGGGCAGCTATTGGAATAGTGACCCAAAAGTTAACCCCGTAGGTAACACTCAAAATTGCTGTTGCATAGCTACCTATAGCAAAAAACCCTGCTTGAGTAAGACTTAATAGTCCAACATACCCTGTAATAAGGTTTTGCCCAATTGCCATTAATGCATAAATACCTGTATAGATTAAAATAAGGAGGATAAAATTTATCATTAGACTTTCTCCTTTTCTGCCTTACCAAGCAACCCTTCAGGTTTAATAAGTAAGATAATGATAAGGGCAACAAATGCAATCGTATCCCTCAGTCCATAAGGAATTCCAAGAAGAGCAACTCCAAAAGTTTCTAACAGACCAAGAAGGATTCCACCAAGCATAGCTCCTGATATATTTCCAATTCCTCCAACAACAGCAGCGACAAAAGCTTTTAATCCTGTCATCGTCCCCATTGAGGGGTACACTTTAATTTCTAGAGCAATTAAAAATCCAGCAGTTGCAGCAAGAGCAGAACCAATTGCAAAGGTAATAGCAATTATTTTATCTGCCTTGATACCCATTAATTTAGCTGTATCCTGATCGAGGCTCGTAGCTCTCATAGCTTTTCCGATTCTCGATTTATCAACAAATAGTTTAAGTGAGACCATCACCACTATAACAACAACAAGAATCAATATCTGGTGGGGTGTAACAGCGACCCCCTTAATATCGATTGGAGCGTTATCAAAAGGATAATCGAGTTTTCTCGATTTAGTCCCCCACACCCATGCAGCCATATTACTTAAAATGAAAGAAACACCAATGGCACTCAATAGGGGAGCAAGTCGTGTTGCTTTTCTTAGTGGTTTATAGGCGATGCGTTCTATAATAACACCCAATGCCGCACTAAAGAACATTCCAGCAATCATAGCAATAAAGAATGCAAGGATTGTCCAAGGCCCCATTTCTTGGCCTCTAATAGCATTAAAGGTAAATAGCCCAATGTAGGAACCAACCATTAAGATATCCCCATGAGCAAAGTTAATAAATTTGAGAATACCATACACCATGGTGTATCCCAGGGCAATGAGTGCATAAATCCCCCCGAGTGTAAGGCCGTTCATCAAATGTTGAAAAAATTCTGATATAGATCCCAAGCTAGGCTCCTTAAAGATTCAGACCCCCGCTGTTACACGGAGGTCACTGCATTGACTTTGAGGTAAGAGTATCACAAGTCATGCTTTTGAAGCAATAAATGAGAGAAATGAGAGGTATAATTTTATACCTCTCATTCATTCAATCATGTTATTTAACTTCTACTAATTCTCCGTCGACAACTGTAAAAGTTCCAACATACTTAGGTGTTGTTTTGTCTACTTTATACACACCTTGATATGCTACTAAATCTCCATTTTCAGCAAAGTTGATTGTTCCAGTTACACCAGGATAATCTTTTGTTGCTGCAAATGCATCACGAATAGCTTTTCTGTCAAATTTCTTTGTTTCAGCATAGACTTTTTCCATTGCTTCAAAAAGGATGTTGGCAGCATCATATGCGTTTGTTGCAAATGAGTCTGGAGCAAATCCCCATTTCTTTGTATACGCTGCTACAAAGTTTTTATAAGCAGGTGATTCATTAACTTGTGTTGGTCCAACATAGATAACACCGTCAGTATATTTTCCTGCAAGGTCATAAATTTCAGGGTTACTAAAACCATCACTTGATAAGAAAGGAATAGTTATACCAAGTTGAGTTGCTTGTTCAAGAATTTGAGCCATCTCTGCTGTGTAGTTAGGAATATAGATTGCATCAGGATTAGCAGCTTTTATTTTTGTAAGTTGTGTTTTGAAGTCTTTGTCTCCAGCTTGAGCTGTTTCAGCAATAGTTACTTTACCACCAGCTGCTTTAAAACTAGCACTTGTTCCTTCATAAAGACCTTGGCTATAGTCGTTCTTCACATATAACACACCAAGTTCTCTCACTCCTAGTTCTTTGTAGAAATAGTGCCCAGAAACATCACCTTGTAAACCATCACTCGCAACAGTTCTAAAGACATAGTCCCCAATTTCAGTAATATCTTTATGAGTACCACTTGGGGTAACCATCATGATACCTTCAGCTTGGACTCTTTCCCCTACTGCAAAAGAAACACCAGTAAAGACAGGACCGGTGAGTGCTACAATTTTATCGCTTGATGAGAGTTTTTCAATAGCAGCAAGACCTTTTTGAGGATCTCCTTCACTATCTTCGACAACAAGTTCAATATTTACTTTTCCAGCAATACCACCAGTAGCATTCTTCTCTTCTAGAGCAAGTAATACTCCCTTAGAAATAAGGTCACCGTAGTTACCATAATCTCCAGTCATTGGTCCAATAAAGCCTAATTTTACATTTGTTGCGCTCTCAGATGAGCCCGCTGCGAAAATAGATAGACTACTCATTATAGCAACTATCATAAGTACAGTTAACATCTTTTTCATAACATACCTCCCAGTATGGTTTATTACCATGAATCAAATCAATCTATTATTAATAATAGATTTTGAATCATTAAATAATTATTAAAGGAATTATATACATAAAACCGTATTTTTATTCAACCTGCTTTCATCTAAAATGAACACATTCCACCTTTTATCTAGAATTCTTCTCATAAAATGAGCTACTTTGACAAAACAATTGACCAAATCCCCCACTTTCCCCTATCATCAAACACATCATAAAGCTCCGATAGCTCAGCTGGATAGAGCACTTCCCTCCTAAGGAAGGGGTCACGCGTTCGAATCGCGTTCGGGGTATATTAAAGAGTGGTCTTGCAAAATAACTTGCAAGATCTTTTTTTTACCTTTTACTTTTTTTTATCTCTCTTCTCATTCAAAACTATTCATACTTTTTTCCATAATTGATCTATATATCCACCCTTTATGTCGGCTATCTTTATATTTAGTAAGGAAATCAGTATACAATTAGCAACAAAACATACAACACAAGTTCAGCATAAAATTATAAAAACCATACCAAATGAATATTTCACACCTTCTCTTTTTACACATACACCTAAAAAAGTCATACTATGGGCATAACTTTTATCAACAATCAAAATGCTTATAAAAAAATAAATTGTTATCAATAAACAAATTAAAATAATTTAATACTATGACTATATTATTTTAGAAATTTTATAACAATTTTAAATAAAAAGGTATTGACATAAGATAACTTATGACATAGTATGTAGCCATGCATGAGAACATGCATAGTAAAAGTAAAAACAAATGAAGCAATAAGACTTCAAAAAGGAAAGCAATATGAAAAAGCAAATAATACTTCTTTTAATCCTCACCTTAGTAACCTTTTCAATCGTAGCTGCTGAAAACGATAAATCTATTGTTATCAAATCAAACGTACCTGAATATTCTTCCTTTGGTGTCTCGCTTGATGAACTAAGCTATGATGTATTTAAATCACAAGAATTGTTTGAAGGAGCTGTAGAAACTAGTGTTGAAAAGTCAATCGACATTCTCTCATTAAAAGATAGAGTTACTGTTGGATATGTTTCAGGAATTAATAACACTTCAAGTTCTGTGAGGATGTATGTTACTACCACAGATTTAGTGAGTGGCAACAACACAATAGGACTAAGGGTAGTGAGTGCCTACAATGTTTTTATCCCCTCTTCTAGTAATAGCAGATATGGGATACTAAGAAACTCACCCCTTGTTGTGCAAGAAAAGGCTTCTGGCTCTGCAGCCCTTGCCCCATCTGGCTCGTATGAAGCAACTCTTACAATAAGTCTTACAGCTAATTAATAGATATAATAATTTAGGTAAAAAGTCCTCCATCTTAGGGGGACTTTTTCTTTTCATTTTTTTATTACACGTTCTCTCACATGCAGGTTTTATAAAGGAACCATATAGTGCCCCTTTAACTCATCTTCATATATGTTATACTTATAGGGTAATTAGGAGGACGAGATGAAAGAGTATGATATTATTCTCATTGGAACTGGTCAGGCAACAGGGACAATACTTCCACCCCTTTTAAAAAGTGGAGCATCTATTGCAGTTATTGAAGAAGCTAAAGTGGGAGGAAGTTGTGTGAACTGGGGCTGTACTCCAACAAAAGCATTAGTAAAGAGTGCTAAAGTAGCTCACACAGTAAAAACAGGAAGTAAATTTGGGGTTATTAGCCCTTCATATTATGTAGATTTCCCCCTTGTAATGAAAAGGGTGAATGAAATGAGGGAAGAAGGAGAAAGTGGATTTAGAAAGTGGCTACAAAAAGATACTCACTTTTATGATGGAACTGCAAGTTTCATAGATGAAAACACCATCCATATACGTGGTCCTGTCCCTGTTGATATACAAGGGAAAACCATTATCATCCACACAGGAGCAAAAGCATCAATTCCACCAATTGAGGGAATTGATAGAGTTAACTACCTCACTAACCGTGAAATATTTAGCCTTCCCACCCTTCCAAAACATCTCATCATTATTGGAGGATCCTACATTTCACTCGAATTTTCTCAGATGTTTGCCCGCTTTGGTTCAAAAGTAACAATCCTTGAAAGGGGAGAAAGACTCATACAAAGAGAAGATGAAGATATTAGTGAATTAGCTAAAGGTGTATTAGAAGAGGAGGGAATTGAAGTCCTTCTCCATTGTGATGTAACAAAAGTTGAAGAAGATAAGAAAAACACTGTTGTTCATTACACACAACATGGGGAAACAAAAACAATAATTGGAACCCATCTCCTTATTGCAACAGGGAGAAAACCACAAACAGCCTCTCTTCGATTAGAAAATACATCTGTCAAATTAGATGAAAAAGGGTATATACAAACAAATGATGTTGGACAAACTAACAACTCGCATATCTACGCCCTTGGAGATGTTAATGGTAAAGGAGCCTTTACCCACACCTCTGTTCATGATGGACAAGTGTTTTTAGACCACTACTTTCATAAAGATACGAAAAAGATATCTCAAAGAGTGCCCACCTATGCCCTCTACATAGACCCACCTATTGCGCGAGTTGGCATCAATGAACAACAAGCAATAAAAGAAAACAAGAAGGTTCTTGTCTCACATATGAATATGGATCAAGTAAGTAGAGCAAAGGAAAAAGGTGAAACAAAAGGTAAAATGAAAATAGTCGTAGATGCTACTACGAAAGAGCTCCTTGGAGCGACCCTTTTTGGAGTTGGCTCAGATGAAGTAATTGGAATGCTTGCCCTCATAGCATCACTTCACGCACCCTACACAGCTCTCAAAGAGATAGTGATACCGCACCCAACAGTTGGCGAGCTTATCCCATTTATGCTTGACTCTCTCACTCCCCTTTAGAAAAGTTAATTCTTCTTTTTTCGTAGTTAATTCGTATAAGTATATTGAAGTATCTAGGTCAAACTCTTA
>CAYVRR010000013.1:0-43813 GCA_964453215.1 uncultured Spirochaetaceae bacterium
TATTTTCACCATATGACTAATATATTACATTTGTATGCTATGTTTATGAGGAAAGTAGTATTTAAAGATAAGTTATTACATATCTATAAACACAAAGAGTTTTCTAATGTCAGTAGTTTGAAAAATATGTATGATGCTTTATAAAACATGCCGTAAACGATGTTTTTTCTCATTTTCGATGTGATAAGTTGATTATACCATCTCATATACCAAATGTAAAAAGATAAGATGAAGGGTGCAGACTGACACTTTTTGCCCTATTCTGGTGTACTAAAAGGGGGATGACTGAGACTTGAACCGTGGTATGCTCGTTTGTCATCGTACATACGTGTGTCAAGTAATTTTATAAAGTCAGCTACATTCATAGTTTCAAGAGGCAAGATTGTTGCTATTCCAGTACTTACACTTAATGGGAAAGGGAGATCCCCTCCTATATTGAAGGAAATTAAGCATTCTTTGAAATGAGTAATATACGTATCTATATCTTTTGTAGAGTACACTTCTTTAAAAAGGATAAATTCATCCCCTCCATAGCGTCCAATAAACCAATCATCTTTAAAATTATGACTTAGCAGTTGAGCAAAATAGCGTAAGGTGCTATCTCCAAGATTATGACCATACATATCATTTACATGCTTGAAATTGTTGATATCCATCATAACTCCAACAATCTTCTTCTTTCTCTTTTTATTTAAAAGAAGATGATGTAGATACTTCTCACTCACTCCCCGGTTATATAGGAGTGTTAAGTAGTCTTTATGTGCATGAGAACTTTGCATGTGTAGGTAGACTATCAACATCGTGAGTGCCAAACTTAACCCCACGACCTCTATTCCATATAAGTTAGCTTGTAAAAATGCAGCTATAAGAACGGGGATGGGGAAAAAGAGAAAGAGTGAAAGATCTCTTTTTCTAAAATTATCTCGGTAATAGATTAAATAGATAAGTCCAAAGAACAAACAAATTAAATCACAAATAACGATGAGGAAAAAATAATTTCCCCTGTGGTAGATATTTTGTGCATCAATAGAATAGATGATTCCATTAAACAAACTTACTGTAGTGAGTAAAAAGCCAATGATAGCAGGGGTAAAAGCTATTATTCCAATACGCTTTGGGATATAAACCCAACGCCTACGTAATTGATCAAGATATAATAAATAAAGGACACTAGGTATCGGATTAAGGATATAAAACATATAGGTAACTAAGGTGATAACAAATCGAGAGCCATTAAATGTTGCTCCTGAAAAAACATCAACTAAGAGTTCAGCTACTATGATAAAAAGGGTTGAAAATAAGAGTGCGATAAACAAAGAATCCTGTGCTTGTCGCCTTCCACCCTGCCCGAGCACATGAAATAGCATCACTGATACGAGCACAATTCCTACAGTTGAGTTTTGTACATAATATATTAAAGGCACAAAAACCTCCAAAGTAGTCTATTTTATGTAAGTATAGACGCCATAACGCTATTTATATAGAGTATCCTATCTTATTTGATGAATAAAAGTCAAAAATATTGCCCCTATTTGGTAAATTTATCGACATAAGCTATCTATATCTCAATAAAAACATCATGTAAGAATATGTGAGAGATAAAATAATGAAAGAGTAATTTTGTATCAATGGCTAATAGGTGGCTCACTTTCTAGCGAGCGCTCCTATAGAAATCAAGGGGGACGCTTTGGATATAATGTCTATATTTATAAACTCTCAAGACTCAGTTTCACTCCATTCATGCCCACAATTCTTACAGTAGACTTCAGAGTTCTCAGGAGATATACAACAACCACCTAGTTTGATTTTACCCTGTTGTTCTAATAGAAATGCCTTTTCTGTTGGATAACCATACAAGAATTTTACTGTATTTCCCGATCCACATGTAGGACATTTTATTTTTGGCATAATAATATCCTCTACGCTTAATACTTGTTAGGGAGTTTCTCTCTACCTAATAACCACAAATATTTATCTATATCCTTTACCGAGTAATTTTCTAGATTATAAAACTCTCTGAACCTTTTAAGTATGTGATTGAACTTAGTATACTCTTTTAGCTCATTTGTTTTAAATGTACAAAAGTTATCCTGGGTTCGCAAAAGCCTTAATACTTTGTCAATATAACTATCATATAGGGGAAACACTAATGGTTTATGCCGACTGCAATACTTTGTAGCGAAAGAATAAAAATTTCTAGTTTTCCCATTCTCCATGGTTACTTTAGTTATGTCCTCTACCAATGTAATATCCTCAGCTTGCAGTCTTTCATCTATTTTCAGAGCAATAATATGTCTCGCAACTGTGTATGGTGAAAATATATTTGTACTATAAAAATCATTAAGAGTGCTTACTTTAATTAGAACTTCATCAATTTCTGTATTATTGGGGTAAATCTTTAGAAACAACTTATTGAGAGCATTTTCTTGAGCCTTGTAATTTTCGAGAGAATCCCATTTTTTCAAATATTTCTTTATTTCATGTGCATTAGGGCTCGAAATTGTGGTATTTATCATAAGAATCAAATCCTCCCTTATGTTGCTTACTATAGCACACGTTAAATACGCATACCAACTTTAGGATTAGATTTTAGAGGTTGGCGATTGTCTTTCGTTTATGGACTCACTCTACTTCTATTAAGATTTTTTTAATTTTCTCTACAGGTTCATTATAACAAATCTTGCTATAACCATTAAACCAATTAGCAGAGCATTCTAAAATAAAATCTTTATCAGTTATAGGAAACCCCGAACTTTCCCCTATAACAACATCTATCCCACATTTGGGACACGTGAGGGTTTTACCTTCAGGATTATCTACATCCCACCATTCGAGGTCTTTCTCTGTATTAGCATCGAATTGATATCCACAATAAAAGCACGTACAAACTTCACTACTTAAAATATCTTTTTCATTATAGAGAGTCGCTTTGTGTGCTTTATCAATGTACTCAGCTGAAAACTTTCTACTCATATAGACTCCTTTCACTTAGGTTATATTTTCAAGCCTTTATATTTTTGTATCATATATAGTATATAGGTACTATACTTATAAATCTAGGATATATATTACATAGGGTCAAAAGAGAATTTGATTGATTAGGTTTTTTATAAACCAATACGTAGTAAAGCTCATATTGATATGACGAGTGGTGACTTTTTAACACATAGTAAAAAGCACATATGTAGTGATAAAAACACTGACTTTATAAGGAAATTAGATGAATAAGAAAATTGTATATGTTGATATGGATAACGTGCTTGTCGATTTTACTTCTGCTTTCAAGAAAGTAGAACAAGCATTACTGACCTCTTATATAGATAATAAGGACGAGATCCCCCATATTTTCTCTAAAATGGAACCATTAAAAGATGCTATAACCGCATTTAACTTTCTTGCTGATAATTTTGACACCTACATTCTTAGCACTGCCCCTTGGAACAATCCATCTGCTTGGTCTGAGAAGTTGTTATGGGTTAAGAAGTATTTAGGAGAAAAATCTCATAAACGATTAATTCTTACACACCATAAGAATCTTAATAAAGGAGATTTCCTTATTGACGATAGAACTAAAAATGGTGCAGGAGAATTTAAGGGTGAGCTTATCCTATTTGGATCAGAAACATTCCCCAATTGGAATAGTGTTATTACTTATATGGAGCAATATGTTTTGTAAAGTTATTTCTTGTAGAGATTACCATACATATTACCGGCGCCCGGACTCGAACCGGGACAAGCTTGCGCTCAATAGATTTTGAGTCTATCGTGTCTACCAATTTCACCACGCCGGCAAAGTGTGATAAAAAATCTAGTAATTACCATACTATATGAAAAAGAAAAACACAATATAAAGAGGGGATTAAGAAATTTTTTTACAGTTTTTCCAATTTCTCTAGATGCTCATTATATGTATAAGAGAGGTGAATAGTCCCCTCTTTATCATGAAAATAGTACAGGTAATCATGTTCAGCAGGATGTAGGGCAGCCCTAATTGCATCAATTCCAACAGAACCAATTCCAGTAGGAGGTAGACCAACTCTTCTTCGAGTATCAAATTCAAGGGAGGCGGCAAAATCTTTTTTTCCCAATTCCCTATCCCATGCATGAAGTGCATACCGAGTAGTAGCATCAATCCCTAATGGCTCACCTAACTTTAACCTATTAAATATCACCCCAGCTATGAGAGGCATCTGATGTGCTTGCTGCGTCTCCCTTTGGACCATTGAGGCGATGATAATAATTTCATTAAGACTATAATCTAACTCATCACTCTTTTCCAATTCAGCCTTAAGCACTTCATACAATCTCTCTATCACCTCATAAGCAAGGGTTGAAGCAACATCTTGATCTTTATCTACAACGTAATCATCACTAAAGATCCACCCTTCAGTAAATGATAAATTTCGCCTCACTCGCTCTTTTTCAAGAGCTTCAAGAAATTCACCACTTTCAATCAATTGTAAGCGACTCAGTTGATCATCAATCTCTGTAACAACAGAACCTTTGTAGATTTTGACAGTTACTGTTGGGGAAATAGATTTTTGGGTAAGGATTTTATTAACTTCTTCATAGCTACTTTCACGCATCAAATTATAGACACCAGATAAAAGTTTCTTCTCATTACCCCTTTGTTTGATAAACTCAATAAACTCACCCTTATTATTAATAATATCATGCTCTTTTAACAGGGATGCAATTTGAGACGTGCTCATCCCCTCTTCTATATTAAGAGTCACAAAAGAGCTCTCTTTATTGCTACCCATTTGATCTCTTGTCTTTAATAAAGAAATTCCAATAATACTCATCGTGAAAGTAAGCAGAGCTATTGAAACAACTATAATAATGCTCTTTTTGTGAAGGAATCTTTTTCTCTTTTTGCTTGGACTCTTTTTCTTGGCAACTATATGACTCTTTCTTACATTTTTTGTTGGTGTCTGTTTTTTTACACCCTTTTTCTTTGTAGGGGAAATGGGTTGCTTAACTTTCTCACTTTTCTTTGTTTGTTGCTCTTTTGTAGTGGGTGCTTTGCTTTTAGGAGTCGCCTTTTTACCTGGTGATGCCTTTTTACCTGGTGATGCCTTTTTACCTGGTGATGCCTTTTTGGTGGGTGTTGCACCCTTAGGTGTTGGTGATGCATCTCTCTTGATGTGTACTTGGCGACTTGTTTTCTCTTGCTCTTGTTTTTCTTTCTCCCTTTTCTTTTGAACAATCAGTTGAGCTTGTTCTCGGGTGGGAATATCTTTATTAATTGTTTTTTTCTTAAAATCAGAGGGAGCTTTTTCTTTTTCCTTTTGCCCTGCATCAGCCATGAGTAAGCCTTGGTGGCAATATTTTTACAAGTTGTTGTTGTAATGCCCCTATTTGTTCTTTTTTAGTTGCCATGGTCTTATGTATCTCTTTTATCTGCTGATTAAGCTGCCCTATTTGCACCTCGATGTGGAGTATGTGTTCTTCATCTTGTCTTAACAGGAGTACGAGTTCTTCTATCTTTTTTTCAATGTTGAGTTTTTTTGTAGTTGTAAGAAGTTCTGTTTTTAGGTTTTGGTATTCAATTATTTGATCGAAACATTCAACCATTTCTTGAGGGTAATCACTCTCTTTTTGAGTGCTCATCATCGTGGTAACGCTTTTCCCATACATAACAGCTGATAACTTTCGTTGTTTATCTACATCTTTTTGAGCATTCTCTAACTCGCCAATTTTCCTTGCTAAAGATGTACCAGCCCCCTCTTCTTCAAGTTTGTTCTTACTGAGGTTCATTTGCTCTATTACAGTATGGAGCTCGATATCTTTTTTTTCAATTACTTGGCTTGCTTTGTCATACTCAGCTTCTATGTTCATAGCATTTTGACTCACCAACAAAGGGATAAGGGAGGCACAAGCAATGGTGCGACCAAATTCAACAAATAGTGAAGTGTTGTGTTTTTGTAATCTGGTTAGTTTCATTTTTTGCATTTTCTCATGGACAATAAAAGGTGCTTTTATAACAGAATGGGCCGAATGCACCTTCTCTTTAGTATCTCTTAATGATTGAGTTACTTGTGTATAATTGTGGTGAATGGTGCTAAGTTCAGGTATTTCTTTTAAAATGATATCACTCAATACGTGAGAGTTGTACTCCTCCCATATAATAGCTCCAATTTTACTGTATAGAATATCCATTTGGCTAAGAAGAGCTTTCTTCTCTTTTTCGATCTCTTTAACACGGTTTTTCCCATCGAGTATTGAGTTATGAAGATCTTTTAATGTCTTAATTCGAGTTTGTAACGCATCACTTTGACTCACAAGGTTGGTGAAATTGTCATATAAAGTAGTAGATTCTAGATTGGCAGCGTCGATGTGATGATTAATAGCCCATTCCCCTAAAGAGGCATACAAATCTTGCAGTGCAGAAGAAACATGATTAATCTCTCGCGCTACTTCTTCAATTTGATTAATCTGGCGACTCATGCATTCTCCTTATATCTACTTTATTAAGCTAATATACCATATGAGAGGTTTCTTGACAAAGGGAGCGTGGATGTATATCCTTAATTAAAGAAGTATAAAAAAAGAGCATCGCATGAATCAATTCTCCTTGGAGGTGGAATGAACACAGCATCTATTCCTACTCCACTTAAAAAAGCACTAGAAAAGATGGCAATCCCTTCGTCACAGTACAAGGTATGCATTGAAAGTGGTGAATATGCACTTGAAGCATCTTTATATCGTGCTGCCTCTATTGCTAAGGAACAAAAAAAAGGGTCAATATCCTCACCTTCCCTCATGTATGTAGTAGATCAAGAAATTCTAGAATTAATTAAGAGCACTAAAGAATATTCAACTCTTTTTTCTGGAATATATTTGAGTGAAGAAAGTACACCTAAAGAGAACCTTAGCGCCTTACATAAACAATCTAGAGTACTCATTACAACTCCAATAAGGGCAATAGACCATCTTCGTCGAGGAAATATTGACCTATTGCATACTAATGAAGTCCTTGTACTCCACTCATTCATTCTTGGTGAAGAAGAATCAATTGAAGAACTCAATGTGCGAAAACAGCTCTTTTTTGATGATTGCAGATTCATTTTCACAAAGATAGGGAAAGCAACAAATATTGAATATTTTTGCCATTCCCTTGAAGACTTACAACGAGATAGCAAAGATCTATTAGAAGAGATCTCTATCATCCCTCTCTCTTCCTGGTATAGAAGCAGGTACCCAATCACTAATATAATTAGTTCTTCTTTAAGTGCAAAAGTTATTGAGGATATTCTTTATACACTTAGTGGAGACTTCTTTTATATAGTTCTCGGCCAATCTGTACCAAAAAATGCTTTAAATACACGCCTCTTTAAAGCAAAACTATCATTACCATATAAGATAATTATGAGTGATGATATCAAACAACTACAAGAAGATGTTGGTGATACAGCAATTACAGTCGTCCCTGTTGGAGTCACTGTAATTGAATTAACTGCTTTAGTAAAACAATTATTCACATGGGAAAGAGAGACCCATCGTATTGTTACAATTGTCAAAGCAAGTGAGGCTAAAAAAATTACCACATCTAAGGAGACATTATTCATGGACCAAGAGACTAAACTCTCACCTACACAAGAAGACGTAACAGCTGGAAAACTTCAATTACTCGCAGCCAAAGTGAAAGTAGATTCACAACCAGAAGAACTTGAAGCCTTAAAAAAAGCCTTTAGAAAAAATGTTCCATTCACTCAAAGAGCAAATGTAAGTGCATTTTTATTAAGAGAATATTTACAACTAAATACATCAAAGAAAAGTAGTGCACCCTCAAGTGATAAAAAAAGAGCACCTACTAGTAAAAAACCTGCCCCAGCCCCCAAAGCTGCTAAAGGTCCCGCAAAAGTGAGAGAAATTCCTGAAGGAGCTCGAACTATCTATATTAACATTGGAAAAATGAGGCGCCTTTATGCAAAAGAGTTATCTCAAGTTCTCGTTGATAAACTTGCAATAACCAAAGAGTCTATCTATTCAATTAGAGTTCATGATAAGTACTCTTTTGTAACTCTTGATGCAGATGTTGCAGAAAAAGCAATTGAAGTTCTCAATGGAGTTGAGATCAGGGGTCGTGTTGCTGCTGTAAGCTATTCTAACAAGGAATAGCTTGTGATAGTTGAAACATACGCAATTGGTCCTTTAAAGACCAATTGCTACCTCTACAGAGATGATAAGCGTGTGTGGGTAATTGACCCAGGTGAACACTCATCTTTTATAAAAGATATAATAGTTTCAAAAGGATTAGAGCTCAAAGGAATCTTACTTACTCACGGCCACTTTGACCATATTCTTGGTATTAAAATACTCACTGATTTCAAACCAGATGTAGAAATTAGTATCCACCCTCTTGATGAACACAACATTGGAGAGAGTGGCCTAAAGAATCTTCACTCATTTTTACAGATGGTCGACCCTGCATTACTAGAAGTAGTAAAAGGAATAGAGGATGGGTTTCCCCATCCAACACACTTACTTGAAGATGGTGAGATTGTGAAAGGGTGTAACTTACAGGTGCTACACACACCAGGGCATACCCCAGGTGGAGTATGCTTTTATAGTGAAGATGACAAGATTCTATTTTCTGGTGATACCCTATTTAATTCTACAGTTGGAAGAAGTGATCTTCCAGGTGGATCAATGAAGAAGCTTATTCATTCAATAAAGAGCCAACTCCTTACATTACCAAAAGAAGTAATAGTTTATCCAGGGCACGGGGCAGAGACTACAATTGCAAAAGAGATTGCTTTTAATCCTTTTTTGCAATAATTACCAACTGCGTCTTCTCGTTCCCTCTTCCCCACTTTTACATGAAACACACATAACAGCATAAGGAATAGCTCTTAGCCTCTCTTCAGGTATCTTCGCACCACATTGTAAACATACACCATAACGATTGTTCTTTAACCTGGAGAGGGCAGCGTCAACACTCTTTAAGCGATTTGCTGCAATTTGATTGAGCGCTTCCATCTTCTTTATCATCATGTCATCACTTGCCACATCACCATCGTCTTTAATGCCCATAGCATTCACAAGTGAACGAAAATCTTCATCTTCAGAAGCAATACTTTCAACAATCTCTTGTCGCAACTCTACAAGACGTTTTTCCATCTCTTCATAGAACTCTTGACTCATACTTACCACCTCGGTATATATACTACAAACAATACCAATAAAGATGGATGGGTTTTGTCGATTCGTCAAGCTTTATTTTTAATAATTTTTAATAAATTCATCAATTATTTCCATAAATTCTACATATGTTGTTGCTAGGGGAAGAGTTGCCTCTTGTTCTACTATTTTTTCTGGAGCTCTAAATAAAGCACCTCCATCAGCTTCATGTATCATTGAAAGATCATTGTAGGAATCTCCTGCTGCAAAAACTGTAAAGCCAATTTCCTTCAAAGCCTTCACTGCCCACTTTTTCCCATCTGATTGACGCAAAGTATAATCTTGAATTATTTGGTTATTATCAACAACGAGAGAGTTACAAAATATTGTAGGATACCCCAATTGCGCCATGAGGGGAGATGCAAATTCAGTGAAGGTGTCACTAAGGATTATTACTTGAGTCTTTCTCTTGAGCTCATCTAAGAACTCAATAGCCCCATCAAGTGGTTCAATAGTAGCTATAACTTCTTTAATATCACCTAAGGTGAGATTATGAGTTTTAAGGATCTCTATCCTTTTTTTCATCAACACATCGTAATCAGGTTCATCACGGGTTGTCATCATTAATTCGGGGATTTTAGTTTTCTTAGAAACATTAATCCATATCTCTGGCACAAGAACACCTTCAAGGTCTAAACATATAATATGCATACGCTACACTCTTTCTACTTTTTTTGATGCTGCTGCTTTAAATAAAGCAAGAATTGTTTTTGTTTGCTCGAGTGTATTCTCTAAGGAGCCAGCAAATGGCTCATTATTAAAAACAGAGCGATGGAATGCATCACACATCAATTGATACTGATCCACTCTAGAAAAAGTTACTTTTTCCCCTTGCTGAGGATAATCATCACTAAAGACTTCAAAATAAGGATCATATGTAGTATCACTAAAAAATGTTCTTTCAATTTCAATTCGATGAGAATGAGTATAACAGGTCATATGAGTGTGAAAGGGATGTTTCATACCACAGCTAAAACTTAAACGCCCTTTGCTTGGAAAGGTTAAAGAGCCTGTGGTAAAGTGATCTACTTTAAATCTATCATCATGCTGAATTTCACAACGAACTTCAATCGGCTCTTGTCCAAAAAGATAACGACCAACTGCAATAGGATAGACTCCAATATCCCAAAGAGCTCCACCCCCCTCTTTATAAGCATTACGGATATTGTTCTCATCTTCATTTGTTAAGAAAAATACCCCATGAGCTGCTTGCAAAGCTCCAACTTCACCACTTGAAAGCACTTCTTTTATCTTTTGGAGGCGAGGTTGATGGTACATCGCATATGCTTCCCCGATTGATAATTTGGATGAGTCTCTTAGGGCAATCAATTTTTCAACATCACTCACACTCAAGGCAAGGGGTTTTTCACACAACACATGTTTATTGTGCTTGTTAGCAAGCTCAATATATTGAACATGGAGGTGATTAGGAAGTGGAATATATATAATATCTATTGAATCATCTTTAAGTAACTCTTCATAAGAGCCATAAAAGGTGGGAATTTGTGTAGCTTTTGCATACTCTTTAGCCTTTTTCACATCTCTAGATGCGACCGCTACAACTTCACACATATCACTACGCTGTAAGGAAGGAATGAGCTGTCTTTTTGCAATGTCAGCTGTTCCTAATATACCCCAACGACTTTTTCTCATCTTATTTCACTCCTTATTCGCTTGGTGTTTCTATTGTGCCTGTTTGTATCAAAGTTGGCAAGACTCTTTATACAATTGCGACGATGAGCATTAGAGCTTCACTTATTTCACAAGCTGCCCCTAACATATCTCCTGTAATACCACCTATTCTCTTTTTCCCCTTGATAAATATATAGATAAATACAAGTAAACCCGATAAAAAGATAATCACATTTTTTACAATCTCATACCTATATAGTAGAAATACGATAAAAACAATTTGTAAAAAAGCAACACTAAGATGACGCTTTTTAGACTCACCAACGATTGCATGAGCAGTTCCCCCCTCTTTACGGGCATAGGGGGCGATGGTTGCTAGAAAAACTAAGAAAAAGCGAGAAAATGCCATAATGATGATAATAGAAAAATAGTGAGATGCCTCTATCAAAGAATGTATTGCTGCCACTTTTACAACAATCAGGAGGGTCATACTAATTGCCCCAAAAGCTCCTATGTGGGGGTCTTTCATAATTTCTAACACCCTCTCTTTTGTCCACCCTCCACCAAAACCATCTGCCATATCACCTAAGCCATCAAGGTGAAATGCCCGTGTCGAGTAGATCATAAGTGTTACTAAGAGAGATGAGATCACTAGTGGTGATAAAAAGGGGACAAGCAGATAGATAAAAAGAAAAGAGATGGCCCCTAAAGTGAGGCCAACTGGAACAAACCAGTAGAGGCTTGTTACAAAGGAGGCACTCTCTTTGCCCCATATACTAAATATAGTGAGTGTACGAAATGCTGTTGCAAGTCCTATTCCATGTTTCACCTTAGTTCACCCCCTTTTAATGTGATAGGGATTCCACAACTCATTTTTATCACATGAGTGGCAAGGGAAGCAACTTTTTGATTCATCCATCCACTTTGATCTCTGTACAGTCGAGCTAGTTCATTATCTGGAACTATTCCCTCACCAACCTCATTGCTTATCACAATAATGGGGTTTTTTCTCTCACGTAAAGCTTCATAGAGCTCTTCTAACTCATCAAATCGTTCTTTGATTCCATTGTAGTGAAAAAGGTTTCCCAGAAAAACACTAAGACAATCAATAAAGAGTGTTTCACCCTCTTTTCTATTTCTTACAACAAAAGAGAGATTAAGAGGTTCTTCTATCGTGTAATCAAATATCCCAACTCTTTGAGCTTGATGCTTGAGAATTCTTTTTCTCATCTCTTCATCAAAAACTTCTGCTGTTGCAAGGTATACTCTCGGTGGTGAAAACTTTTTAATAAGAACTTCTCCATACCTACTTTTGCCACTACGAGCTCCCCCTAATATGAATATAAGGGGGTTTGGGTTATCTGTTTTCATCTATTAATCCTTTTTCTCTCATTTCAACAACTGAGTTCCTCACTTTTGCTTCACTAAAACTCTCCATATGATGATACAAGTGAAGGGCCATCTTTATGATAGGCCAACAAAGAAGGGCTCCACTACCCTCTCCTAAGCTTAAATCAAGGCTAAGTATTTCTCGTAAGCCTAAGTGATCAAGGATGAGCTGGTGCCCCTTCTCTTTACCTTTATGGCTCGCAATTACATGATGAGTGACTGATGGGTCTATTCTGGAAGCAACAAGGAGGGCGCTAGAGGTTACAAAGCCATCGATGATTATAACCATCTTATGTTTTGCTCCTTCAAGGATTGCCCCCACCATTGTAGCTATTTCATATCCACCACATGCACTTAAGACTTCTAGTGGGCTCACAGGGTGTGAGTGATACTCTATTGCCTTTCTAATTACATCTATTTTATGTTCTAGTTGCCACTCATACAACCCAGCGCCGTGTGAAGTACACCTAGATGGCTCTATATTGAGAAGTAAAGAGGTAATTGCACTTGCACTTGTTGTGTTTCCAACTCCCATCTCCCCTAGTAGCACAACATTAGAGTTGCTATGAATTATATCCTGAACTAATTTTCTCCCATTTTCTATTGCTTGGTTCATCTGACTTTTAGTCATTGCTTTTTGGGTAAGGAAATTAGCTGTTCCATAATCAACTTTCATATTAATAATTGGTAGAGTTGGGTCAAAATCATAATTAACCCCACAATCAACTATCACAACAGGGATATTATTTTCTTTTGCTAACAGCGAGAGGGCTCCTCCTTTTGAAGCAAAATTTATAAGTTGCTGATAGGTAATTTCAATAGCACTATTTGTGACCCCTTCATTCACTATGTGGTGATCTGAAGCTAATAATAAAAGAGTGGGGTTATGTAGGTCCGCTTGTAGGTTAGAAGTAATTGTGGCAATTTGTATCACGATCTCTTCTAGGTAGCCCAGTGAAAACTCAGGCTTCACTTTATCTGCCCATATAGCTTTAACTTCATCTTTTAGAGAGTGATGAGATTTCTTATTTTCAATTATCATAGTAGCTATGAGTGTAGAGCAAATAATAAATGAGTGTCTACTCAGAAATGAGGTCACTTATAAAAATATTGTGACCTCATGCATAGACTAGTTGTTTATTGAACCTCTTCACCAAAGAGCTTGTAGTAACTATTTTCCATCCCTTTATTTGCCCAAAGAGCAGGTATTACAAGCCAATTATTATCATAGCTTAGTTCGATAGTACGATAATTCTTACTCTCTCTTAAAAGATAGAACATGATATCTTTTTCACTCACATCAACTATTCTACTCTTTAAAAGCTCTTTTGTAAGACCAGCTGCCTCTAAGTGACCCCCTTTCCCTTTAGCTCTTGAGGAAGGAATGGAGACTGTGTAGGTTCTTTTTGGGGAAAAAGCTCTTCCATCTTCTAATGTTTTCATAACAACTTGAACAGATTCAGGTCGTGTAATATTCACTACATAATTAATTTGCGAGTATGAATCAAATTCTGATACATCGTTATATGTTTCAATAAAGTTACTCTTACTATTGTAAATAAATTCTCCATTATCATCTTTTTTGAACTTAATGAGGTCATCTTCTAATGAAGACATTGTATTGAACCATCCATTATATGAGTGTGTAGCCATTTTTAATATTTCTTCCCCAGTAAGATTAATTGTGTAGATGTAATCTTTCTTACCATAGAGTTTAAATAAGTCAGCTATTCTCACCTCCCCTTTTTCTATTGTAGAGTCGATAAAATGGGGAGCTGCGACAGATATCTCACTAGAAGTAATTGCTCTTTGAAGGGCATGTATTGTATCTGTAAAGGGGGAGTCTTTAAACAGGGCATCTCGAGAAGAGAGGGTATCACTCACTTTTGTGACTTTAGTTTGAGCCCAAGAGGTTGCCTTTTCAACCCGTTCGTCAAACAATTCTAATAGGTCCTTATCTATTTCAACATCTTTCATTAATACATCTTTAGCTCGGATAGAGGTGGGCTGAAAGGTTTTAAGACCATCATCTTTGGTAAAGGTAACTTCTAGATGATTGACCGACTCTGCTTCACTCTGAGAGCCAATGATATAGACTTCCTTCCCATCTTTATCTTTAGCGATAGTTGCTGTTGTATTAGGTGCACCAACAATAAGATCAAAGCCACCACTGTAAAGGCTAATCACCTCTTTTGCCTTGGTAGCAAAATCCTCATCTTCACTACTTACAAGAGCTACAATGAAATCGACATCTTCTTTTTCTCTAATTTGGGGAATTAGCTCTATGGCAGTTTCTACCATATCGTTGAAGGCAATGCCTTCTAATAGCCATGAAGCGCCAGTTGGGTCTGTTAAACCAACAACGGCAATAGAGATATCACCCTTTTTAACTATTACATAGGGGTCAACTAAAACAGATTGGGTCTCTTCATCTACAATGTTTGCTCCAATGTATGGAAAGTTTGATTCATGAAACACTTTTGTATAGATTCTTTCATCCTCTTCAATGTCACCCAAACCAACAGAAACAGCATCATACTCTAGTTTGTTATAAAGAGCAGGTAGAATGTGATCACTAAGAGTCTCTATTTCATTAAAGTAATAAAGAAGGGGGGTAAAGGAGAAGTTATTGCCACTGTTAAGAAGTATTACGTCTTCCCCACTCGCTTTTAAGCTATTAACATATGTTAAAACATTCATCACTGAGTAATCTTTCTGTGTATCTGTAATGATATCATATGGAAACAAATTCCCTTTATTATGAGCTGTAGAGATTAGATGTAATACAAATTGCTCTTCTTTACTTTTTTTAGTTATTACAACTTTTTTATCTTCATCAATTGTTTCACTGATAACAATTACTTCATCACTTTTAGTAACCACAATAGGCTCTTTTTCTACTTCTACTTTTTTTATATCTTCAACTCTTTGTGTTGTAGAACATCCACTTAATACTAATAGGAGAAATAGCAGAGTACTCATCATATAAACAATATGCTTTTTCATGTTAATACACCTCCACGTAAGCGTTCATCACTTACAAGTGTACTACTAGAATGAAAGATATACAAACGTTGATTTTTATCTTGGATAGACCATTATATTTAAAAATGATATTCTCCTTAGGAATAAAAACGGACTATATTTTGATTACGTTGAGGGTGGTGGAAATTTTACCTAGACTCAAAAGAAGACTCAAGAATTAAAATTATTTCTTGGATACTCTCTATTGCTTGAGTTGGATTTATCTCATCTCTGGTAAAACCATATACATCCTTTAAACATTTAGAGCAATACTGTTTATCTGGAGAGTTTTTCTTCCCACAGGAACACTCCCACTTGTCATTTGGAGTACTTCCGTCATAGTTATAAGCAATGTTTTCTTTAATTAGCGAAATTATCTCTTTATAGTCCTCTATATTATCTGGCGTATAAGATTCATTTGGAAATCCAATAAAATTAAGAACAAAATGCTGTCTTGGTGTCTTTCTAGATGTAATAGCATCTTTCACGTATGAAAAATTGATTATATGGAATTCTTTTATTAATTCTAAAATTGCAGAACCTAGATTCTCATACTTTTCTATGTAAGGATAGATCATCTCTATTTTTTGGGAATAAGGGAACAACCCTATATAATCGATAAACAGATCGCGGTAAAAATTAAATAGGTTATTATTGTAAGCAATCTCTGGGGGATTATTCAAAATAGTATAAAATGATTTTTCACACGCTGGAATTCTATTAGCAAGAATAAACTGGAAATCTGCTTCTTCTATCTGCTCTCCATGTCTAATTTTTTCTTTAATTTGTAGAATTTTCTTATTTTTCTCAAATTCATCTCTATCTAAAACTCTATTTGCAATCTGATTATTGGGATGACTATTTGTTTGTATAGTTTTTACGGCTGTACCAATTGCATTCATCATAAACATACTTTTGCCTTGACCAGATAATTCATCGAAATCTATTTTCAATCCTACAATAGCATCAGCTTTTTTAACTTTTGCCTTATCAATAAGACCATCTAAAACATAGGAATATAAATTCTGCAATTCTTTTTGGTAAGATTTAGATTTGCCACCAAAAATATCAGACACACCTGCGAAAAGATCACTAAATAGATTTGTTCCAACAACTATACTCTCATTGACAATTCCAAGATATTGGGTAATCTCTGCCCCATCAATAAGGTTAGTAGTAGTAATAATTATACCTTTTTGCACCTCTTACCCCCCTATTCTAATTCAAATAGGTACTCTAGATATATCAATAGTTTAATCTACTACAGGTTCAATGAATAGAAGAAATTTGTAGGTTATATAAAGTTCACTAACTCAAATCAGAAAGATCGTATAGGACGAACATAGTTTGTGTTACCTCGGCTCTTAAGAAATTGCTTTCCCCTGCAAAACCATTGTTCCCACACATCATAATAGTCAGCTTCAGTAGAGCTCCAGTACTGACTAACCTCATTAAAACCTCCTAGATCATAGAGGTGTAGATTCTGATACAAGAGTTTTATTTCGTCCTTCGATGGCAGGAACCAATCATCATACCCCCCTTGTTCATATTGATCACATAACTTTGCAGCATAGTGCTCACTCGTGGTCGTATTTGCAGGTATGTGTGAAGTATATGCTCTACTTTCCATCGCATTAACTAATGCTGTGGTGTTTGCCTGACCACTTCCTATACCTGGTAGGGTTCCCACCACAACAGGAGTATTATCTGGTTCTTTTCGATAAAATCCAAATATATGGTTATGATTTGACTCACTAAGCTCAATATCTGATGTAGATGCCTCCAAATAGCGCCACCCATCAGAATAACTTAGTTTATCATAGAACACTAATCCATTAGCAGGACCCACCTCTCTTATTGCTATAGGGCCAAACCACGCTGCATATAAGACTTGATCGGTTGTTAAAGAAACTACTGTTGTTGATAAAACTTTAGTCCCTTTTCCACCTTCTTCTGTCCACCATCCTTCAAAAACATAGTCATTTCGAGTAACCTCTGGGAGTGTTCCATAAACTTGATCATATGTTACACTTCTATTTTCGACAGGTGGAGTAGAGCCCCCTTGAGACTCAAAAGTTACTATATATCTGGTAGCAACCCATTTTGCATAAAGAGTTAGGTTTGAAACCACTACATCACTTGCAAATTCCCACTCATTAACACATTCACTCTCTTTATACCAACTATCAAACGTATAACCTCTCTTTGTTGGATTGCTGATAGGTTTTATCACTTTTCCATTTTCTCGCACTGACTGGGAAACTATCTCACTACCCCCATCAGTTTCAAAAGTGATTGAATACATTTGTGCTTGTTCAACACAACCAAGCAAACTTATAAAGAGGCAAGCAATACTAAACCCTATTGTTATAGATTGTTTCTTCATCAACTTCCCCCTGTTTTGAGGATGTATCCTTATTTAGGAATCACTGTTCATTCATGCAGGGTTCAGAGTTGAAGAAGCTTTTGTATTATTCCCTGCCTTCTCTAAGCGCAAGTGAATGTTTCTGTGAGCTCATCTGAATAAAAGGTATTTTCTATTAAGGGGCCATCAAGAAGTTGGGTGGGCTATAAATTATCGCCATAATCTAGCTTGGCTAGAAGCCTCTTTAAGTACATCGCACATGATGGGACAATTGTTGCAATATACCTTTCCTACCTTCACTATAGGTGAGTGTAGATCTTTTTACAACAATTATTAATTATTCATATAGATAAGAGAAGGGCTACCATAAGAGAATATTTTGATTGTTATTTCCTATCAGGTAAGTTCAAGGATCTTATAGTAGACCTCATGCTCTTCAACGAAATCATGAATGAGTCCATCGTCTTTCAAGGATTGTAAGGCTAGAAGTATTCGCTCTTGTTCAAAGGAAGTAATTGTGACTAAATCAACCTCTTTTTTGCTCCCCTCTTGGGTGAGAATAAAAAGAAGCGTTGATCTAATTTGTCGATGAGAGTTTTCAAATGGGGTCTGCTTTGTATAATGGGAAGATCTTCTGTTTGAAACAACTCCCTCTTTTTTTAAATGCACCCCATAGTCCATAAGAGCATAATACCAATTTCTTACATCAATTTGCATCTCAACAAGGGGCAATAAAATCTCTTTAATCTCTTTATCATGAACTTTAAGGGCTGAGTTAAAAAAGTGGTGAATAATAATTCGCCTTATATTTGTTTCAAGATAGATAGATTTTTCTCCATAAGCAAAGGATCTAATTGCAGCGGCTGTGGCAGGACCTATCATGGGAAAAGTTAATAGAATTGACTCATCATTTGGAAGAGTATAATTAAATTGTGCACTCTTAATAGCAATTTGTTGCAATGCTTTTGCCCTCCTATTATATCCAAGTCCTTTCCAAGCATATAATACATCTGTTAAAGATGACTGAGCGAGATCTTTTAAGGTAGGCCATGTATCTAAAAATAGATGATATTTGGGGACAACCCTCTCTGTTTGGGTTTGTTGAAGCATTAATTCAGAAAGAAGAATATGATAAGCATCTTGTGTTTCTCTCCACACAAAATCTCTTTTATGGTGATGATACCAATCCCATATAAAAGTAGAAAAAGAGTGTAGGAAACCTCTTTTTTCCCCTTTGTTGAGTCTATTAAAATCAATTGTTTGAAAATGCATCTTTATCACTCATAGCTACAGTTTATTATCTTGATGTATTGAATTATTCTTATTTCTCGCCTCTTTCCTTTTTTCTCTCTCTTCTTGCCGTCGTGCCTTCTCTTTATTTCTTTTTTGTTCTTGAGCCAGGACTTTCCTATAGGAGCTTCCACTACCAACTAAGACGGCAAAGGGTTTAAGAGCTTTTACATTAGCAAATAGAATTTGAAGAATACTCATAATTGGAACAGCTAAGAACATTCCAGCAATACCCCAAATATAGCCCCAGAGACTTAAAGATGTAAGAATAATGAATGGAGAGAGATTAAGTTGAATTCCTTGTATCCTTGGGTCAAGTATATTACCCAACACCATCTGAATAGAAATCATTAAAATTGCTACATAGAGAATATTTGCCCAGTTAGGGAAGAATTGAAGCAATGCCATAACAAGGGTCATCGATGTAATAATAATCGAACCAATGCTCGGGATAAAGTTGAAAATAAATGCAAGAACACCCCAAATAAGGGCAAAGTCGAGTCCTGTTGCTAAACATGAAAGATAAAATAAAATACCTGTAGCAACACTAATTAGTGCTTTTAGTAACAAGTAGCGAGAGATTTGCCTATTTACTCGTTCAAACATCACAGCAACTCTCATCCCCTTTCCATTAGGAATGGCAACCTTAAGTTTTGGAATAAGAGATTGCCTTTCTAAAAGTAAAAACAGGACAAATATGTAAATAAGTGCTGCATGAGAAACTATAGAAATTGCCCTCCCTGAAACATTGGAGAGGGATGTGAGGATAATCCCAGCCCAATCAAAATTTAAAATTGAGAGGAAACTTGTTCCAGATTCTAAATCAAGCTTTTCAGCTAACCACGTATCGATAACACTAAAACGCTTAATATACATGGGAAGACGTTGAACAAGGCGATCAACAGAGAAAAAGAAAAACCAAGCTGCAAAAGAAAACGCTAACAACAAAAGCACCATCACAATAATAACACCAAGGTAGCGAGGTATTTTTAATTTCTCCATTCTATTTAACATAGGATTAAATAGTAAGAAAATAAAAAATGAGATAAATAAAGGGAGTAAAACAGATGCTGCTAATTTAAATACAGCAAGAGTGAGGATGATTGCAATAACATAAAGAGCTGTTTTCTTCCCATCTTTAGTAATTTGTGGTTTTTCTACCATGACAGTACTATATGACAGCTTGGAAAAGTACGCAATATCTGTTATCCCTTTATAGTATGGAACAGACAAAAGAGTTAGACCAAATAGAGATCATTTTAGTTGAACCACAAGATAGTGCAAATATAGGGTCAACATGCCGAGCTATGAAGACGATGGGGATAACTCACCTCACTATTATTGGCAATAAAACATACGATGAAGAAAGAATAAAGACATTAGCAGTTCATGCTTTTGACCTCTATACAAATCATAAAAGATGTACAAGTTTAGAAGAAGCAACTGTGGATAGCATCCTTGTAGTGGGAGCTTCTAGAAGAAGGGGGAAAAAAAGGAAATACTTTTCCCTCTTTCCAGAACAACTTGCTGAAAGAATTAATCAAACAGGAGATGGAAAGAAATCAATTGTATTTGGTAGGGAAGCAGATGGCTTAACTGATAAAGAGCTCAACCTTTGTCACCTTGGAGTCAATATCCCAAGTGTTTCTTCTGCAATGGGATCTTTAAACCTTTCTCAAGCTGTTCAGGTAATCACCTATACGCTCTATAAGAACTTACAAGCAACAAAAGGGTTTGAACAAATTACAAATGAGAGAGTGCATCAGCTCAGTGATTCGATGACTGCCTCTTTAGAAGCAATAGGCTATTATAAAGGGATGGAAAAAGATGATGTGAATAGGTTTTTCACAGATATCTTAGCACGAGCAACATTAAGTGAAAAAGAAGCAAGTAAATTTGAGAAGATGTTTAAGAAAATAGCTAAGATAAAAATTCATAAAGAGATCTAAGGAGTATAAGAGCATGGCTGAACCGTTTTTAACCCCCCTACCACGAGTTGTTGCCCACCGAGGGGACTCTCATGCATTTCCAGAGAATACCCTTGAAGCTTTTATCTCTGCCTCTAATATGGGAATCGATGTCATTGAAACAGATGTTCATCTCACCAAGGATGGTGAAGTTGTAATATGGCACGATGACTCTTTAGAAAGAAATACGGACGGAAGTGGTTTAGTTGAACACTTTACCCTCTCTGAATTAAAAAAACTTGATGCAGGGTATACTTTTACTAAAGATGGGGGGAAAACATACCCTTTTAGAAATAAAGGGGTAAAGATGATTACCTTACATGAAGCACTAAAGGCGTGCCCAAACCAACGCTTTAATGTCGATTTAAAAAGTAAGGATCCCAACATAGTAACAGCTTTTACACATGTTATTGAAAATAATAGTGCACAAGAGAGAGTGCTTTGTGCCTCTTTTCACTTATCTCATCTTAAAAGAATGAGAGCAAAATACCCCTCTATTCTCACAAGTGTTACCACGATAGAGGTACTTGGGTATTTAGGACTACAAAAACTCAACCTACTTCCTAAGCAACTTAAACTAGATAGAACTCTTGTTTTTCAAGTCCCTGTTTCACAATGGAATATTAAAGTAATAACTCCTCAGTTTATTGAAGAATTTCATAAAAGAGGGGCTGTTATTATGGTGTGGACAATAAATGATGAGAAAGAGATGCATCGACTCTATGATATGGGAGTCGATGCTATTATGAGTGATAACGCAGCGTTGGTACGAGAAGTTGCACTCTCTAAAAACCTCTTATAGAATTTGAGACGCTTCAATGTCTTTAAAGTATTTATATGTTCCTACCTTTAATTCTGCTGTTGCATCTTCATCACACACAACAATTGCTTTAGGATGGTTTTGTAGTGCACTACATGTGTGTGTATGTGAAATAGGCCCCTCTATTGTTGCCCAAAGTGCTCGAGCTTTAGCATATCCATTTATAAGAACAATTACCTCTTTTGCATCAAGGATAGTCTTTACTCCAACTGTTACTGCATAGGATGGAACTCGTGAGATATCATTACCAAAGAAACGGGAATTAGCTACCTTTGTATCGTGTGTTAAACTTTTAATTCGAGTTCGAGAGGAGAGAGATGAGAAAGGCTCATTAAAAGCAATATGACCATCTGTTCCAACTCCACCTAAAAATAAGTCAATTCCACCATATGAAGCAATCTTTTGTTCATATTCAGCACTCATCTTTTCAAGGTCTGCTGCGTTTCCATCAGGAATATGTACATTCTCTTTAGGGATATCGACATGAGAGAAAAGATTATCCCACATGAAGGTGTGATAACTTTGAGGATGATCTTCAGATATTCCAATATATTCATCCATGTTAAAGGTAACAACATGCTTAAAACTTAGCTCTCCGTGTTGATGCATACGAATAAGTTCTTTATACACCCCTATTGGACTTGAGCCTGTTGGCAGGCCTAATACAAATTGTTTTTTCCCGTGAGCTAAGCTTGTATTAATCGAATCAGCAATATATTTTGCTGTCCACTCTGACATTTTCTTATAATTTTCTTGAATAATTACTCTCATTTTCCCTCCAGTGTAGTATCCTATATGTGATTTAATCACAACAAGGAGCATCATGCAAGGCACTTACTCTATGATAGCTCCACCTAATACAATTTTTTCATGTGTGTAAAAGACAACTGACTGCCCACTTGTAATTGCCATTTGGGGCTCTTTGAATGTAACTAAAACACGATCATTTTCAATCTTTTCTATTGTGGCAGCTTTTCCAGCTGAAGTAGAACGAATCTTTGCTATCACTTCTAATGGTTCTCTTAAAGTCTCTATCGCCATCCAAGAGGGGCTATGAGCAATAAGGGAGTGGGTATAGGTTTCTTCTTCATATCCTACAGTTACTGTGTTAGATGAAGAATCAAGACTAATTACATACAGGGGGGCATCTGCAGAAACACCGAGCCCTTTCCTTTGTCCAATCGTGTAGTGCCAGTACCCTTTGTGTACTCCTAACACTTTTCCACTCCATGAGACAATCTTTCCCTCTCTATCTGGCCAATCTATAAGGTCAGTGTAATGTCCACTATAGAAATCTTGGCTCTCTTTCTTTTCAGAGCCAAAGAACCCATGCTTGAGGCCGATTTCTTTACTTTGTACCTTAGTCATCCCCCCTAATGGGAATATAATATGAGCGAGTTGATCTTGTCTGAGTCGATAAAGAAAATAGCTTTGATCTTTTTTTTGATCATCTGCTGCAGCTAATGCAAAACGATTATTATATTCTACAACTTTTACATAATGGCCTGTAGCATAGGCATCAAATTCAATATTGCTTAACCTTGCCCCATCTAATAAAGCTCCAAATTTAATGTAGGAATTGCACCAGATGCAGGGGTTGGGAGTTCTCCCCCCCTTATACTCATCTATAAAATTATCTAACACATATTTTTCATACTGAAGAGAGCAATCTATTACATGAAATGGAATATCTAGTTTTCTACATACTTCCCTCGCCTCTTTAATGGTGGCTTCTTCATTCGGACCAAAACATGCTGTGCCGCTCATATGACTCGTGATAGGATTATTACTATTATAGAGGGACATGGTAGCTCCTATCACTTCATGTCCTTGTTGCTGTAGTAAAAGAGCTGCTGCTGAAGAATCAATTCCTCCACTCATTCCTACTAATATCTTCATATATATTTCCTTATTTCCTAAAAAGTAAAAAAAAACTACCCCAGGAATTACCCCAGAGCAGTTTAGGCGAGAGTGACGGGACTCGAACCCGCGATCTACGGCGTGACAGGCCGTCGCGATAACCAACTTCGCTACACCCTCGTGAGTAGCATGGAGAAATTACACCGAACACAGATTTTTGTCAATACCCTTATCTATCTTTTCTATTTTTTTGAGCCTCAATGTTAATCTTACACTTAGTCGATTTTTGTAAAGTTATTGCCAATTGTTATCCCTTATGTCTATACTAGAAAAATCAGGAGGATATACTATGCAAATAGCTATCATGGAATTCTTTCAATCAATTGCCTCCCCTATGCTAGATAATTTTATGAAAATTATAACGATGCTTGGTGAAGAGACAATTTTTATTGTAGTTGTAGCTTATTTTGTCTGGAACGTTTCTAAAAAGAGAGGATTTGCAATATTCTCATCTCTTGCCTTTACAATGGTAACTATGGGGGTGATGAAAGCTGTAATAAAAGCTCCTCGTCCTTTCCAGGTTCTTGATGAAATTAAGGGGAAAAGAGTTGAAACTGCAACAGGGTACTCATTTCCTTCAGGTCATACAACTGGTGCTTCTTCTTTTTATTTCTCTTTAGCCTACACATACAAAAAAAGGGCTATATCTATACTCTGTGCCCTTGCAATATTCTTTGTTGCCCTCTCTAGGATGTATTTAGGGGTTCACTGGCCAATTGATGTATTTGCAGGTCTTGCACTTGGTATTGGTGGAACGGCATATCTTTATCCAAAATTTGAAAACTTGTATGAGAACAAAGAGAAGCTAATCACATTTACTTTGATAGCGGGAGTTATCAGCACATTGGTAGGTATTCTTTTTGTATTCACCATAGAAGGTGGTATCAGTGATGCTGTGGGGTACACTGATGTGATGAAGTTATTAAGTTTGCTAGGGGGTGGGTATGTAGGATTTAGCTTAGCTCAAAAATATCTTGATTACAAAACAGATGGGCCAAGGAATAAAACGATTACCCGCTTTATCATTGGTTTAATTCTTATTATAGCAATTCAAGGGGCAAAAGCTGTTTTACCAGATCATATGGCAATTGGATTTTTACGCTACTTTCTAACAGGGTTTTGGATAACCTATCTATATCCATTAATTGGAGTGAAGATAAAGCTTTTTTCATTATAAAAGAGCAATCTCATTAATAAGTGGGGGGATATTCCCCCCATTTCTTTTGGTTAATTAGCTTACTTACTTTTCTTCGTTGTCTTTCTTTTAGCTTTTGGTTTAGGAGTATAGTTTTTAAACATTTCGAGTGCTTTTTCAGCTGTAAGATTTTCAATAGCCTCTATATCTTTTTTCATCTCTTTTTCAAGGGCAAAATTATCTTTACCATATTTTCCATAATATCCAAATCTACCATTATAGATAGCAAGAAGTTTTCCATCAATTTCACCAAATGATTTAATTGGTTCTGTCGTTTTTCCTTTTGCCCCATTATTCTCTTTATGTTCTTTTAAAAGATTAATTGCTTTTTCTAAGTTCATGTCGATAAGGGTGTCAAAATCATTCACAGATGCAAATGTCTTACCAAGGGCAACGTATGGGCCAAATCGTCCAATACCAACTTTTATATCTTCTTTAGTGTCAGGATCTTTTCCTAATACCTTAGGAAGGGATAGGATAAAGAGAACTTCTTCTATTCTCATCTCACTTCCCACTTTTCCTTTTGGAACAGAGGCATTTTTAGGGGGATTTTTCTTATCCCCTTTTTCTCCAAGTTGGAAATAAGGGCCAAATTTACCCGTAAGAAAATAGATAGGAGCTTGAGTTTCGGGGTGATGAAAAAGGGGCTCTATGGTATCAGGGGCATCTTTTTTAGCTTGAATGAGACCATCTACATCTTCATCTGTGATAGTTCCAGGATAGATATTATCTGGAATTGAAGCAGATATTTCTTCATGGTTTGTTTGTTTTACATATGGTCCAAATTTACCAACGAGAATTGAGTGTTTCGTTGTTAAGTGGGGAAGGTCTATTTGCTTTGCATCTGTCATGTCGACACTTTCCATCTTTGCTTCTACTAAGGAAGCAAGTCCTTTCTCTCCTTCATAGAAAGATTTAAGGAATTTTACTTGGTCCCCTTTTTCGATTGCAATATTGTCAAGGTATTCTTCCATTTTACTAGTAAAACTATAATCAACGAGGTAATCAAAATTCTTCTCTAATAGCTGTATTACAGCAAAACCGATAAATGTAGGAATAAGGGCATTATTCTCTTTTACGGCATATTTCTTTTCAAATAGTTTATCAATAATAGAAGCATATGTTGATGGTCTTCCTATTCCTTGCTTCTCTAGTTCTTGAACAAGGGTAGCTTCAGTGAAACGAGCTGGTGGTTTTGTCTCATGGTCAACGCTCTTTGCTTCTTTTACCTCTATTTCACTCATTTTTGTAATAGTTGGAAGGAATTTTTCAATATCTTCTAATGCTGCTTCAGGGTCATCTTTACCCTCTACATACACTCTAATAAATCCTGGAAATACTATCCTGTTTCCCGTTGCTCCAAATGTATAATTAAGGACATCAAACTTCACACTTGTTGTTGCTTTAACAGCATCAGCCATTTGAGTTGCAAGAGTCCTTTTCCATATGAGGTCATAAAGAGCTAATTCTTTTCCATGAAGATTAGTATCATCTGGGTGAACAAAGACTTCACCGGCTGGTCTTATTGCTTCGTGTGCTTCTTGAGCTGATGCGCTTTTTGCACTATACGTTCTCACTTGGGGTGAAAGGTAGTCAAGTCCAAAAAGAGTTCCTGCTGCATCCCTAGCCCCTTTAATCCCTTCACTAGATAAAGAAGGGCTATCTGTTCTCATATAGGTAATAAGGCCACTTTCATAGAGCTTTTGAGCAACTCTCATTGTCTCTTTGGCACTTAGGCGAAGTTTTCTTGACCCCTCTTGTTGCAAAGTACTTGTGATAAATGGGGGAGAAGGTCTGCTCTTTTTCTCCTTCTCACTCACACTTACAACACGCCACGGAGCCTCTTTTACTTGATCGGCTATCTCATGTGCTTTGACAGAATCAACAAGGAGTACTTTTTTAGGGTTGGTGAGTTTTCCAGTAGAAGGGTCGAAATCTTTTCCTGTTGCTATTTTTTTATTATCGACAGTTTCGAGTTTTGCTTCAAAAGGGAGGTTTTTTTGTTCACTTGTCGTAAGGGTTGCAACTACGTCAGAATAGATTCCTTGTTTAAATGCAATTCGTTCCCTCTCTTTCTCTACGATGAGGCGAAGTCCTGGTGATTGAACTCTTCCAGCAGAGAGTGTGGGTGCACTAAGCTTCTTCCACAAAAAAGGGGAAAGAGTATAGCCATAGAGACGATCTAGTATCCTGCGGGCTTCTTGTGCGTTTACGAGGGCCATATTGAGTTCCCTTCCATTATCAATGGCATGGGTAATAGCTTTTTTTGTTATTTCATGAAATACCATTCTCTGGTAAGGAACTTTTGGCTTAAGAACTTCAAGAAGGTGCCACGAGATAGATTCCCCTTCTCTATCTTCATCTGTTGCTAACAAGAGATTACTACTTGTTGCAAGTTCACTTTTCAACTCTTTAATGATTTTCTCTTTCCCACTACTAATCACATATTCAGGGGTATAGTTATTATCTATATCGATTCCTAAGTTTTTTTTAGGGAGATCTCTAATGTGTCCATTGCAAGCAATGACTTGAGTATCCTTTGGGAGAAACTTCTTTATTGTCCTTGCTTTAGTAGGAGATTCAACAATAATGAGGGTCTTGTGTGCTTCTATTTTCTTTTTTGCCATGACATACATTCCTTTTAACATGCATTTTTAAAGTGCATGAGTAACAGTTATAGGTACTCATAGATATTTTGTCAACGATTAAATTCTTATATGGGGGACATGAAAGTGGGTTTAATAACCACATTATCTTCATTCAACCACACCAATATATTGATATACATCATCAAGATTTTACCAATTTGTAACGACTTAGTAGAGAGGTTTCCTATCTCTGTAGTGAACAACTTCTCTACTCGTACCTACTACTTTGTATATTATGGGTATCATGTGAAGCGATTTACATAGCTCACTTTTATTTCTCATGTAGGTTCTTAACAGAATCTCTCACTTTAAGATATACATCTAGCTTCACATTAGGTTCTGCTACCTTCTTCCCCTTAATTAACTTCATAAGCATCGCTATTGCAACTCTTCCCTTTTCACCTGAATCTTGATGTACGGTTGTCAAATGTGGTCTCACTAAGCGAGCAAATATATTATCATCATATCCTGTCACAGATATTTCTCCTGGAACATCAATATCACAATCTTGTAGGTAAGAAACAGCTTCTGCTGCGTAGTAGTCAGATGAGAAAATAAATGCTGTATAAGGGATTTCTTGCTTTGCTAGTGAGAGGTAAAGTTCATACCTTTCATCACGAATTTTCGGTAGGGGAATATATGAATCGATGTTAAGGGTGAGTCCCTGTTCATAAAAAGCTTTTTGACAGCCAAGAAAACGGCCGGCATCTGTCCCTGCAGAGAGCAAATCGTTGGCAAAAAACATACATTTACGGTGCCCCATAGATATCAAATAGCGAGCAACTTCATATCCACCCTTCTCATCTTGAAGTCCTATATTGTGGTAGATGTGATCTTTGTCAGTAAAATATGAATCAATAAATACAATTGGGGTGTTAATACTCTCTTTGATGACTCTACAAATAGAACTTGGGACCCATACAAGAATCAACCCAGCTAATTTCCACGCTTTAGAGAGGCGTACAACCTCATCCTCATCACTTGTGGTATGAAGCATCACAAAGTATCCATTGTCACGAATCTCTTTCTCCATTGCCCCGAGAATCGCTGATGAAAAAGGATCCTCTAAAACAGTTTCGTTCCACCGAGGTTCCATAAACATAATAATACCAATAATTGGAGAGTTGCTATGGGTGAGCATAATTGCTCCCATATTGGGAGCATATTTTTGCTCATCAATTACAGCTTGTACTTTTTCACGAGTAGCTTGTGAGACTCGTGCAAAATTACCATGAATAACATTTGCAACAGTTGTTGGACTCACACCCGCTTTTTGAGCTATTTCTTTAATTGTCGACATACCTACTATCCTATATATAGACATGAAACATACATGTCAAAGATTTCACTCATCTCATCTTTATTTTAAATAACCTAGCCACTTACTCTGTTGATCAATCATTCTATCGACCATTGCTTCAATGTGAGAAGCTTGATTCACTACAGGGTTTGCAAGCATTGCTTGTATTACATACGATTTCTTTTTATGAATAATCGCTTCAGCGGTTAAATCATATACCCCTGTATACGATCTAAGCAAAGCTAGATACCCTTTTGGGAAATGGGGCATCTTAATTCCATGCACACCATCTTTATTAATAATAGCAGGAACTTCTACTGTTATCCAAGAGGGTAATTCTGGAATAAGGCCATTGTTAGGGATATTCACTGCCTCTTCTTCATACCCTGAATCAGTAAGAATTCCTTCTATCATGGGGACAACTCTTTCTGATGTTTCTAAAGAGAACTCAGGAACTCCTTTTTGTGAAAGCATTATCTTATATACATCATAAAAGTCAAGGATTCCTCTGTGGTCAACAACATCCCATGCCCACGCAAGGTATTCACCAAAATGGCTATCAACAGTGATAGGGAGTAGTTGGTAATGCTTAAGCATAAGTTTTGCTATACGACGATCTGCCCACTCATAATTACTTATATGCCCTGTACGCTCTTTATGGAACTTTTCAGAAGCTTCAAGACTTCCTGTTTTTTTATAATCGTCATACATATCACTATACCCTGGCTCGCTCTTAAAGAATGCTTCTGCATTTTTCAACACTTCAGGATATAAGTCTTTACCACTTTCTCTATCAGTAATCTCTAACATGCAGCTAAAATGGTTTAATCCAGCTGCTCTAAAATGGACATCTTCAATCTTTCTTTTAAGAAGACCAGGGAGCCACCTACCTAACCACCCTATTTCATGACACATTCCAATAAACTTTACCTCTGGATAGACTCTGTTTACTGTAGTACAAATAGCGGTCATTGGATTTGAGTAGTTAAAGACATACGCATTAGGACAAATTTCAGCAACATCTTTCACAATATCTAAAATGACGGGAATGATTCTAAGTGAGTGAAACACTCCACCAGGCCCTCCATTTTCCCCATATACTTGTTGAACGCCATACTGTAAAGGCACCTTCCAATCTTCATCCCAAAGAGAAAATCTATCGCCCACTTCAATAGAAGAGATAATAAATTCAGCCCCTTTAAAAGCAGCTCTTCTATCTGTTGTAGCGTGTAGTGTATAGTTGAGTGAATGTTTTTCCATAAACTCATTCGCACTCTCTAACACTCTTTGTAAAGCTTTTTCATTAATATCTAAAAGCGTTATTTCACAACCACGTAATACCTTACTATTGAAAATATCACCAAGCATACCTATGCCGAACTGGAGACTACCAGCACCTACGAGAACAATTTTCATCTGTTCCTCCAAAATTTATTTTATTGAACCTTCTACCATCCCTTTGATGATATATCGTTGAGCGAAAAGATAGAGCACTATCACAGGGAGCATTGCTATCAATGTTGATGTAAGTATCAAATCCCATTGCTTCAAATATGCTCCTGCAAATGCTGTAACTGCAATTGGAATAGTTTGTACTACACCATTAGAACCCAATACCAGTAATGGGAGGAGATAGTCGTTCCAGATCCAAATTCCATTGAGAATTAATACTGTAACAATAATAGGCTGCAGTAATGGGAAAATAATTGAAAAGAAAGTTCTTCCCCGAGAACATCCATCAATAGTTGCAGATTCTTCAAGCTCATAAGGAATATTCTTAATAAATCCATGGAAGATAAATATTGATAAGGGACTTCCAAATCCAAGATAGGCAAATACTATCCCAGGGATAGTTCCCAATAGGCGAAAGTGGAGGAAGCTACCCATAACTCGCATCCAACGAACTAATGGATACATAATTACCTGAAATGGGATAACCATAGCAGCAACAAATGCCATGAATATTATTGTTGACCAAACGGTTTTATTTCTTACAAGTACCCATGCTGCCATCGAAGAAAACAGTGCTATTACCAATAGAGAGAACACAGTAATCAGCGTAGAGTCTATAAAGGCTCCAAAGTAATCAACAGTAGGATTGTTGAATATTAAAGAGACGTTGACCCACAATTGCCCCCATCTTTCTGGAAGAGCAATAGCATTAAATATAATTTCTTTTGATGTTTTAGCTGAGTTTAATACTACTATTCCAAAAGGAATCATAAAAAGAATGAAAAGGATAACAGTAACAATCTCTAACCCAATAAGTGCAGCTTTACTTGTTTTGTACCATCTAGTTTTATCATCTACTATGTTCATCACATCTCCACCTCTTTCTTTTTATTTACAGAAACCTGAATCAAGGAGACTACAAGAAGGACCACAAAGAGCACTACTGCCTTTGCCTGTGCTTCTGCCATGCGATTCGCTGTAGCAGTACTAAAAATATTCATCGCAAGTAACTGACTCGCTTTAACAGGTGTATCAAGGAACCTTGTAGCAGGGCCACCGTTTGTTAATGTGAGGTTCATATCAAATTGTTTAAATGAAGTGGTCAAAGTTAAAAAGATTGAGATAGTAAAAGCATTTGCCATCATCGGAATTAATATACGAAAAACACGTGTAGTATAGGAAGCACCATCAACATTAGCAGCTTCCATAAGAGAAGCTGGAACGCTCTGAATTGATGCTACATAGATCAACATAATATAGCCAGCATATTGCCATGTATTTACAACTGACATTGTCCAAATAACAGTATTAGGAAGGCTCAAAAAAGATGTTTGAAGAAATTGAAGGGAAAGTGAATTGCCCATATCAACCAATATATTATTTAAAATAAACTGCCAGATATATCCGAGAACAATTCCACCAATGAGGTATGGAACAAAGAATCCAGCTCTATAAAAATTTCTTCTTCTAAGTTTACTTGTTACAACTAGTGAAAGTGTAAAACTCACAATATTAACAAATAAGATATTAATGAGTGTAAAGAAAATAGTTATAAGAAATGAGTAAAGGAAATCAGGAGAAGAGAATAAATTCTTAAAATTATTAATACCAACAAAATTAGAATTATTACTGATACCATTCCAATCAGTCATTGAATAATAGAGACCAAAGAAAAAAGGAATGATAATAATCATCAAAAATGCAAGTACACATGGTGCTAAAAAAAGGATATTCACTACACGGCTTTGCTTCATAATATTCTGCTCCCGTTATCAGGTGTCGAATATCTCTTGCAGAAGGAGTCTTCTGCAAGAGATGTTAAGATAATTGTTATTTACTAAGGTTTGCTACTGCTCTGTTCATATCCGCAATAAATTTATTTACATTATTAGGATTTTGAGCAAAGAGGTCAAAGATAGGTCCAAAGACGTTTTGTCCAGTACCATCAGGGAGCATTCCAAAGAATACGCCGTAGTTTCCACCCTTCGCATTAGCAGCCATTAAAGCTTGGCTAAGTTGACCGGTAGGTTTAAGTGTAACTGATTTGAAAGCTGGAATCATACCTGCTTTATTAACTATATACTCATGTCCTTCTTGCGTTGTAGCCATTGCATTTAAGAAAGCTTTTGCAGCTTCAGCATTTGGACTTTGTGAGTTGACACAATACCAGCTAGGAGCAAACAAATAGAGACCTTTTTGTTCAGTGTCAAGGAACGCATGAGGAGCATATCCAATTTCAAATGTAACACCGAGTTGTGCTAAGTTAGGATCTACCCAGTTTCCTTGGTGTAGGAATGCTGTTTTGCCTTGAGCAAAAGAACCAACTTGGTCATCATAACTACCATTTAATAAAATTCTTTGATCAGCATATTTAAATAAGAGTTGGAGGTATTTTGTGTATTGCATGAAACGCTCTTGATCTAAAGAACCATTAAGAGCTTTTTCAATAACGCTAGTGTCATTAAAATCGAGTCCACCACCCCAATATGCTGCTAAGTTGTGTTGAGCTGCTACCCACCACATACCACCGGCTACAGAAGCTGCCATTGCTACAGGTGCATCAATTCCAAGTTCAGCTTTTTTAGAATCAATGACTTTGAAAGCTCTTTCATAAGCTGCTCTTGTTGTTAGTGTAGCAGGATCGACACCAGCTTTTCTAAGGATTTCAGCATTATATGCTAAACCATATCCTTCGATAGCAACTGGGAATCCAACCACTTTACCATCAGCTTTGAATGCTAAATCAGTATCACTTACCCACTCTTCATTGCTGAGGTCTGCAATATAATCTTTCCAAATATCATACCCACCCTGCCCTTCAATTACGAAGATATCAGGCATTTGACCAGATTGCACTTTTGCTTTCATTGCCCCACCGTAGTCACTACCACCACCAAGTGTTTCCACTTGAACAGTTACCCCTGGTGTTGCTTCTGAATATTGAGCTGCATATGCATCAAGTGCATCTTTAATTTCGACTTTGAGTTGGAACATACTAACTGTTTGATCGCCTGTTTTTTCAGTTGCTCCACTAGCAAAAACCATACCGGCTACAGTGGCAAACACCAAAGTAATTGCCAAGACTTTTAGAAGTTTCTTTTTCATCTAATCTCCCCTTTTTCTTGATATAAATATTACGTATAAACCCTGTAAAACCATAAGTGTGACGTAACACTCTTTTGTTAGTATAGCACCTATTCTCTGGTTGTCAACGAAATAAATTTCTTTTTTTCAAAGTCCCTCATTTCTTTTTTTCAAAATTAAAGTAAACAAACTAACACCTACACGAACTCAAATACGTATATACCAACAACAAAGATGTACTCATTTTACTGCCATAAGCCCATAATCTTCTTATATGTCGCTATCGTAAAGATATGTTCTAAAAGTAAAATTGTTGCAAATATTATACTAATTTTGATATCCCTATACAAAATGGTATTGGTGAACTACAATGAACATCTCTATTAAAAAAAAAGAGTGAGGATATATATTATCGATATTTTGCTTATTCGTAAGAACATTATTAAAGTACTAACTCTCATCACCATACTTCTTATTTTGTTAAGTATATTTGTGAATATCAGCACGTTTGTATTCAATCATGGCTTTCTCTATGGGTTTGTTCCCGAATTCAATCTCGACAAAGAGGGAAACATACCAACAATTTTTTCATCACTTATGTTATTTGTGTCGGCTATATTATTTTATTTGATTGGAAAAGGGGAAAAAGCTCAAAGACTTCACAAAAACAAATATTTCTTTTTCCTCTCTATATTGTTCACCCTCCTTTCAATCGATGAAATGAGTAGTATACATGAATTGTTAATTAATCCTTTAAGAAATCAGTTTACATTAGGGGGAGTGTTTCATTTCTCTTGGGTTATTATCTATATCCCTCTTGTTCTCTTACTTGCACTATTTCTCTTTCGTTTCTATTTTTCGTTAGAGGGATATATGAAAACTGGGTTATTCATTGCAGGAGTCCTTTATATAGGGGGAGCAATCGGAGTTGAAATGGTGGGTGGAGTTGTTGCATCTAACATAGGAGAAGATAATTTACTCTATGGCCTCACTACAACTCTCGAAGAGAGTTTTGAACTCTTTGGTCTACTTGTACTCATTAACACTCTTTTAAAACGAGTAGTGAAAGGGGAAACTTCTCATATTCACATAAAAATTACAGAAGGTAAGAAAGTACCTCATAATTAATTATTTTACTCATTCCCCTTTTTTATAAAGTAAGATCTAACCATTTCTTATATATCTGTCTAATATGAGGCTATCCTTAATGATGATATTTATTTTATACTAAGCTTTTATTGCACCTAGCCTTATTTTCTTTTTTGGTATTATTATAGTGGCAATTGGATTGAGGAGAGAAATATAACCTATGGGAAAAAATGATAACACATCAATTGTATCAGTATTTAGTGATCGAGATGTGAATGTAAAAACAATTACTGATGGGACACATCTATTTGCCATCTTTGCAGATATCTCATATGATGCAAAAGATGCTGCGTGTGAAGAAGATACTATGATAGAAGTTACTTCTATTTTCTCAGATGTAGAGTTGTTTCTCCCTGATAATATAAAATTAACAATACAAGGCAACTCCCTTTTTGGTGATATTAAAGATAGAAGAAGAAAAACTACCACAAGTGATATAGACAGATCTGTCACAATAAGGGCTTTATCTCTCTTTGGCGATGTGAATATACGATAAGATGAATATATTTTTAATTGCAGCATCAATTGAGGAAGGTCATCTTTCCTACCCATTAGGATCTTTAGCTATCTATGTCTCCCTCGTAGAAGATGAGGTAATAGCGAAAGAGAACAATATTTTTCATACCCACTACTATATTGACCAACATAATCCAAAAAAAATTGCAAAAAAACTTGCAACTCACCACATAGACCTCCTTGGACTCTCTATATATCTATTTAATAGAGAGTGGATGAATCAGTTTTTGCATCACTTTCGCATTTTCTCCCCCCGCACAACAATCTTTGCAGGGGGGCCTGAAACAATCGCCCACCCCGATGAGCTCATAAATAGAGGCTGCTCCTTTCTCATTCTTGGAGAAGGGGAAGAGAGTAGTAGAGTAGCAATAAAGAAGTGGATGAGTAATGAAGAAATACAAGGAGAAGGGATATATAGTGCAACACACAAAGATGCAACAATAACATACCCAAAAGAGTTGTCATCAATCCACTCTGTGCTTCTTTCACCCCACATTGAGTTAACAAAGTACTCAGGAGTCCTTTGGGAACTCACCCGTGGGTGTCCGTATACCTGTGCTTTTTGTTTTGAATCAAAAGGGACACGAAGTGTGAGGAATTACAATATTGAAAGAATTGAAAAAGAATTAGATAAAATAATTTCAAGTGAAGTAAAACATGTATTTGTCCTCGACCCAACATTCAACATGGCAAATAAGAGAACTATTGAATTACTCACTTTCCTTGTAGAAAAAAGTCCCCCTGACATTCACTATACTTTTGAGATACGAGCAGAGCTATTAACCCCACAAAGTGCCTCTTTATTTGGAAAACTTTATTGTTCACTCCAAATCGGTCTACAAAGTAGTAATGTTGAGGTATTAAAGAGGATAAACCGACAGTTTGACCCCATCCTTTTTAGAGAAAAAATAGACCTCTTACATCGCTACAATGCAGTCTTTGGCCTTGATCTCATTATTGGCCTACCTGATGACACCTATGAATCATTTTGTGAAAGCATTGATTATACACTCTCCCTTAAACCAAGTAATATTGATATCTTCCTTTTATCACTCCTTCCTGGAACTGAATTATTTGATAAAAAAGATGATTTTGCTATTCTTTATCAGATTCACACACCGTATGAACTCATTGAAAGTAAGAGCATGAGTAAGGATGATATATATCGTGCCCTTATAATAAAAGAGGGGTGTGATGTGTTTTACACCAAAGGAAATGCTGTGATGTGGTTTCACATCATGCTCGAACCTCTTGGACTGAGGGCTTGGGAATTTTTCTTTCTATTTGGAAATTTTATGCTTGATGAAGATATTACAGCAGATGATGATACCTATGAAGTTCAAGATATGTTTATCACTCATATCTATAAAGAAAAAGGTGTAGAGCATCTATTGCCAATTCTTCTTAGCTATATTGAAATGCATCAAGGGATAAGTTATTTACAAGAAACAGGTGATAATCCAGTTGTGAGGCTTTTTTATGAACCAGATGACTTATCTCAATTAGATACTCATAGCATTGAATGGTTTCGTAACAAGATGGGAAATAAAGAGATGGAGAGGGAGTATTATATCTACTCTTCAGATGATATGATTTTCTTTAATCTCCTCACCTGATTGATAAAAATTATTAATCTATTATAGTATTACTAGTAAAGATAAGGATGTGGGCATGAAACAAATAATTAAAATATTTCTTCTATCATTAACAGCTATTTTGATTTTATCGAGCTGTGTCATGCAACAGGGAATAAGTTTATCAAGTGGGGGGCATGGATGGGCAACAACTGATTTAAGTGTTACCCCTTTTTTTGCCACTGTTCTTGAAGACTTTCTCCCATTTAGTGAAGAAGAGAATCCTAGACCACTACTTGATGTCTCTATTGAAAACTTCACAAATGAACTTATGAAGGCAGAAAGTACAAACCATGTTTCATCCCTTAAGCTATATGAAAATGCCTATTTTATTGACTTCACCTTTTCAAGTCTTACAGATTTGTTAAAAGATCTAAATAATCGAGAAGAGCAAACAATCATTACTATAAAGAAAACTGGAAATAAAGAGCGCCTCGATTTTTTCCTTGATATTAATAACTATCCTCAGCTCACTCGAATTGTCCCCTTTTTAGCAGAGGAGAATTTTGAAACATTTGGCCCACTCTACAACGAAGGGATGAGTGAAGATGAATATTATGAGATGATTAGTTATATTCTTGATGAAAAAGGGCCTCAAGAGATTAAAAACAGTCTCATCTCTTTACGGCTTACCACCCCATCAGCTATTACCTCTTTTAAGGGTGGTGTGAAAGAGGGGAAAAATGTTATTAGGTTTGACATTCCCCTCATCGATATTCTTTTATTGAGTGAACCTATCACCTTCAGTGCTTCTTGGTGAAGTTAGTTATTGAACCTAAAGTGCATCACATCCCCATCTTGAACGACGTACTGCTTCCCTTCAAGGCGGAACTTACCCATCTCTTTCACTTTTTGTTCACTTTTATAGGTAAATAGATCTTCACATGAATAGACTTCTGCTTTAATAAACCCTTTTTCAAAATCAGTGTGTATTACTCCAGCTGCTTTTGGAGCTTTATCTCCTGCATGAATTGTCCACGCTCTATTTTCATCACTACCTGCTGTAAAGAATGTTCTAAGACCTAACGTACGATAGCCACTAGAAATAAGTTGATGTAAACCTGATTCTTGTAATCCAACAGCTTCTAAAAACTCAGCTCTCTCCTCTTGTGTTTCAAGAGAGGCGATCTCTGCTTCAATCTTTCCACAAATTACTACAGTTTCAGCACCTCTTTTATCAGCAATGTCTCTCACTATCGTAACATATTCGCTCTCTTTTTCTATTCCCTCTTCATCAACGTTGCACACATAGATAACAGGTTTTGTAGTAATGAGGTGCATATCATAAATAAGAGCATTCTCTTCTTCACTTAAATTAAGACCCCTTATACTCAATCCTTTTGAAAGAGCATCTTTCATCTTCTCAAGAAGAGGAATCATTGTTGCAGCTATTTTAGCACTCTCTTTATCAACACGGGATGACTTTACTACTTTGGCATACCGTTTTTCAACACTCTCTAAATCAGCTAATGCAAGTTCTATATCGATAACTTCTATATCACCTGAAGGGTCTATTTTATTATGTACATGAATGATGTCTGGATTCTCAAAACACCGTACAACATGCACAAGCACTCCCACTTCCCTAATTGAAGCAAGAAATCTATTTCCTAATCCTTCACCCTTACTCGCTCCTGCAACAAGACCCGCAATATCAACAAATTCTACTGTTGCTGGAATTACTTTTTGTGTTGGAATAAGCTCTGTAATTTTATTAAGTCTCTCATCTGGGACACTGACCATACCAATATTTGGATCTATCGTACAAAATGGATAATTAGCAGCTTCAGCAGGTGCTGAAGAGAGTGCTGAAAAGATTGTTGATTTACCAACATTTGGAAGGCCTACAATACCACAATTTAACCCCATGAATTCCTCTCATAATCTATATTAAAATAATCGCGCTGAGTATAGCACATCTTGACTCTTACGATAACACTTTCTATAGTTTTATTATAGGAGTTCAACACTATCATAAAACGCCTTCAGGAAATAAAAAACCAAACATTAAAGAGCATCATTGTTATCATCGATGCAAATCGTGAAATAGATTCAGCATTAGAGATGAAAAAGCAGGAAATGGCTTCCCTTGTTTCGACAATGGGATGTGATATCGTATTGTCCACAACAATCAAGCTTTCCACTATTATCCCCTCCACCTTAATTGGAAAAGGAAGAATTGAGAGATTAATTGAAGATATAGAAATGTATGAAATAGATTTAGTCATCTTTGATTGTGACATCTCCCCTCGTCAACAAAGAAACTTAGAAGAAGCTTTAGAGTGTGCAGTAATAGATAGACAAGAGGTCATTTTACAAATATTTAGCAACAGAGCGACAACTAAAGAGGCAACACTACAAGTTGAACTCGCTAGAGCACTCTACTCACTCCCCCGATTAACACGAAAATGGACTCACCTCTCTAGGCAACAAGGAGGAATGAAAGGAACGAGGGGAGAAGGAGAAAAGCAGCTTGAAATAGACAGACGTATTATTAATACGAATATTGCTAAAATCAAAAAAGAATTAATAAAAATTGAAAAACAACGATTCGAACAAAGAAAAAATAGAGATTTATCAATATTACCTACAGTTGCAATTGTGGGATACACCAATGCAGGAAAGTCATCTCTCCTAAATGCCCTCTCAAAAGGGGATACGTTAGTTGAAGATAAACTTTTTGCGACCCTTGAATCGCTCACTAGAAAAGTAAAACTCCCTCATGGAACAGAAGTTCTTATCACAGATACTGTTGGATTTGTTAAAGATCTTCCCCACCACCTCGTTGAGTCATTTAAAAGCACCCTTGAAGAAGCAGCATATGCTGATTTAATTATTCACCTCATTGACGCTTCTCACCCCGATATGTACTCATGTTATGAAACAACAAAAGATGTTCTTTATTCACTTGGATGCAGTGAAAAAAATACAATATATGTGATTAACAAAATTGATGCTATAGAGAATGAATTTATGTTCAACCGCCTGGTTCATGAACTTAATAATGTAACTAAAATTAGTGTCACACACAATCTTGGCTTTGACACACTCGCTGTTCGTATAGAAGAGGCCCTGCACTCCTCCTACACACAAGCTTCTCTATTAATTCCCTATCACAGAGGTGAGTTAGTAGCTACTCTTCAACAAAGGGCAACCGTTGTAAGTATTGATTATGAAGATAAGGGAGTGAGGATCGAGGCAAAGGTGCCACCACAGATAATGCATATGATGGCTCCCTTTAGTGTTATTGCATCACAATAAACTTAAGATATACCCCTTACACACAATTCATGCCATATTGACTTAACAATACGGCATGATGTGTATAACGAGATAAAAGAGAACTTCTAGAAGAAGTAAAGAGCGCCAAGGCCACCTTTAAAGTCAAATTTAATAGGGCTAGGAAAAATTCTTATTCCAGGAGCGAGATATGCAAATACTTCAATTGGCATACTTTGCACATACCATGACATGCTAGCAAGAGCATTAGCAGTGAAATAGAATTTACCTTTATTAGCTCCAATACTTAATTGAGCTCCCCCATCGATAAAGAAAGGGATATCTGCAATTGCAACTTCAGCAATTTGAAATAATCCACCTGCATCTAAATATACGCCACTAAAATATGGTGTAGAAATGTTTCCAACAACTCTCATGAAATCTAAATCGTAACGGGCACTAACACCTGCTGGATAACCTACAGTTAGCCCAACACCAAGTCCACTACGCCTCTCTGCTGCAAAAAGAGAAGTCATAAGCACGAGTACTAACAGAACAACTAATATTGTTTTTTTCATTTACACATCTCCTTTGGGATAATCCCCGTAAATAGTTCTACCTACTATATTACTTTAATTAAGCAGTTTTATCCACAAGATTTTTAAAATTTATTCTCTCCATGTAATCCTATGACATATCGAATAGTAAAAAGCATTCTTCTTAAACACTTTTATAAAAAATGTCCATTTGATATACTCACCCCTATACATAGTTCTCATAAGGAGATAAATTTATGAAATCATTACCCCAACTCACCTCTAGATCACTTATTATTGGTATTGGCGGACTTCTCATTATCACAAGCAGTTCGATGTATGTGGCACTGAGAATGGGTGCTCTTCCGTGGCCAACAGTCTTTGTGACTATTGTTTCGTTGGCAATTTTGAGTAGATTTAAAAATTCTAACCTGAATGAAATTAACATCACACACACAATTATGAGTTCAGGGGCAATGGTTGCAGGAGGACTAGCATTTACAATGCCAGGGTTGTGGATGAAGGATAGTAATGCATCTATCTCAATTCCATCACTTTTAATAATTACCATAAGTGGAGCTCTCCTTGGCACCCTTTTCTCTATTGTTGCAAGAAAAAAATATGTTGAAACAGAGCAACTTCCATACCCTATGGGCCAGGCTGCCTATCAAACACTCATCATGGCAACTAAAAAACAAAAAGGGGCACAATACTTATTTATCGCCCTCATATGTAGTGTGATTTTTACTGTATTACGAGATCAGTTTGCAATTATTCCAGCTGCCTTACTCGTATTTGCAGGCTCTTCCTTTATCCCCCCACTAGCTGTATGGCTCTCTCCCATGGCTGCAGGAATCGGTGCAATGATAGGTCCTGCTCTTGCCCTATTTTGGTTAGGGGGAGCACTATTTGCATACCTACTACTCACCCCAATTGGAATTGCAACTGGCTTCTTTGATACCTTAGGAAGTGCAGATATTTTTAGGAGCAACCTCGGTATTGGACTCATGGTAGGAACTGGAGTTGCAATTATTATTAAACTACTTTTTGAAGGGGTGAAAAACTTCATAAATAAAGAGAAGATGAGTCAAAGTGACACCTTCATTATCTTTAAGGGTAAGATGAAATATATTTCACTGAGTATTATGGCTATTGTTGTTATCTTTTTAACTTCAAGTGGAACAATTCCCTTTATCCCCTCCCTTATTTTGATTATTGGAATATATATCACGACCCAAATTGCAGCACTATTAACAGGACAAACTGGAATTAACCCAATGGAGATATTTGGCATCTTAGTCCTTTTAGCAGTCCAGCTGGTTACCAATGTAACCGTTGTACAAGGTTTTAGTATTGCAGCAGTAACAGCAATTGCGTGTGGGTTAAGTGGAGATTTAATGAATGATGCAAAAAGTGGATATCTGTTACATACCAATGTTAAAACACAAATAGTTGCAGAAGGAATTGGGGGTGTTATTGGAGCAGTTGTCTCTGTTATTGCTCTTCTTGTCCTAAAAGAAGCATTTGGTGGGTTTGGAACTGAAGCGCTTCCTGCTCCTCAAGCTAGGGCTGTAAGTGCGATGGTGACTGGGCTTACCCATGTACCTGCCTTTATGATAGGACTTGTAATAGGAATTACCCTATTTCTGTTAAAACTTCCTTCAGCTACGTTAGGTCTTGGTGTCTATCTTCCATTTAGCATCTCATCTATCATGGGAATTGGCTCAATTATATTCATCATTATATCAAAATTTGTTCCAAGTAATAAAAAAGATGGAATAAAAGAGAAAACAAATCTCATCGCTAGTGGCTTTCTTGGGGGAGAAGGAATTACAGGAGTAGTACTAGCTATCATTTTTATGTTATCGTAGATTGTAACAGAGAATGAGGAAAAGATAGATGAGTGAGATACGAAAAATGCCTAAGAGCCTCTATGCAAAGAGTGCAAATGAGTTATTAGGGGCAGTAGGATTAGATAAAAGTTTCCAAGGGAAACAACTATATAAATGGTTAAACACAGGGGTTGTCGATTTTAAAGAGATGACAAATCTCCCTAAAACATTAAGAGAATTTCTCTCATCTACAATGGTCTCCCCCCTATCTTCCAAGGTAATAGATGTTCAAGAAGATGGAACGGAGGCAACAAAACTTGCTATAGAGCTCTTTGATGGAAAAGTTGTTGAAGCTGTTATCTTACGTGATGAAAAAGGGAGAAGTACTGCATGCCTTTCTTCTCAAGTAGGCTGTGCTATGGGGTGTGCATTTTGTAGAACAGGAACGATGGGGTTGATGCGAAATTTGTTTGATTATGAAATAGTTGAACAATTTATTCACATCTTACACCTCGCCCCAAACACAACACATATAGTGTTTATGGGCATGGGCGAACCCCTTGCAAACAGAGAACATGTCTTTAAAGCAATTGAACACTTACACCATCCTGATGGGTTGAATATCTCACTTAGGCGAATGACAATGAGTACTTGTGGTCTTATTCCTGGAATTTTAGCACTCGCTGAGTTAAATATTCCAATTAGACTCGCAGTAAGCCTCACAACAGCTGATGATAATCAACGAGATCTTTTAATGCCAATTAACAAACGATATGGCTTAGTTGACTTAAAAAAAGCTCTTATCCATTATCAAAATGTAATGAAAAAGAGATTTACCCTAGAGTATGTGATGTTAAGTCGAGAAAACATGAGTGAATTCCATGCTAAAAAGTTAGCACAATTTGTGAGAAATCTCGATGTAATAGTAAACCTCATCCCCTACAACCCAGCATCAGAACTCTCATTTGTAACTCCTAGTAGAAATGAGATTTCAAAATTTACTAACACTTTAGATTCATTAGGAGTCCCTCACACAAAAAGAATGAGTAAGGGACAAAGCATTAATGGAGCGTGTGGGCAACTAGCAACTCAGTATGACGACGAGGATGATGAAGATTAGAAGGAGTACAATGCTCCAACTTCTCCTTTCATAGCAAGAGCAATTCCTCCTCCTATTGCAAAGTGTGGAATGGCCTTAGTAAAGATTCTCAAAGGAATGGTCTCTAGTAAATAATTGAGTCCAACAACTCCACCAATATTTATTACAGTTGCTCCACTAGCAAATTGAAGGTCTAATCTACCTCCAAGACTTGGATAAAGAGTAATAGATTTGTTTTCTGAAGAGAGGGTAAATGGGAGGTTATAGTTTCCTTCTAAGCCAACTATAAAATATCCAGGAAAACCAATGAAAGGTTTTGAAAACCCTAAATTCAAAGCAGCACTAGCTACACCAAAATTGTAATCTGCAACAACAACAAAGGTAAAAGGGGCTCCAATAGCAGCTCCAACTCCTATCCCCTCTCTCATTTGAGCTGCTGAGAGAGAAACTGTTGTAATACAAAGTAACACTAAAAGAATGAATAAAACTTTTTTCATAATGATACCCCTTTTCTAATTCTGATATCTAATTATCTAATTGCAAAAAGGGGTATGTC